>NZ_JBHUAD010000010.1:0-35631 GCF_042789955.1 Oerskovia sp. NPDC056781 | reverse complement strand
CTCGCGACCCAGCTCCCGCACGCCGTAGGACTCGCGCACGCCGCCCGTTGCCGCCTGCATGCGAGCCATCACCTACTCCCGCTACGGCGGAGCCGACGTCCTCGAGCTCAGCGAGCTCCCCACGCCCAAGGTCGGGCCGGACACCGTCCTGGTCCGGGTCAGGGCCACGAGCGTCAACCCCGTGGACTGGAAGGTCCGCGAGGGCTATCTCGACGCGATCATGGACGCCGCGTTCCCCGTCGTGCCCGGCTGGGACGTCGCAGGCGTCGTCGAGCAGGTCGGCCTGGACACGCCCGAGCTCTCGGTCGGCGACGAGGTCTTCGGGTACGTGCGCAAGGACGTGGTCTCCGGCGGCACGACCGCCGAGCTCGTCGCGGCCCCGGTCCGCACGCTGGCGCGCAAGCCCGCGGCGTGGACGTGGGAGCAGGCCGCCGGGGCACCCCTGGCCGGTCTCACGGCGCTCCAGACGATCGACCGTGCCGGGGTGAGCAGCGGTCAGACCGTGCTCGTGCACGCGGCTGCGGGCGGCGTCGGGTCGATGGCCGTGCAGATCGCGGTCGCCCGCGGGGCGCGCGTGATCGGTACCGCCTCCGAGCGCAACCACGAGTACCTGCGCTCGCTGGGCGCCGAGCCCGTGACGTACGGCGACGGCCTCGCCGAGCGCGTGCGCACCCTCGCGCCCGACGGCGTCGACGTCGTCCTCGACTACATCGGCGGCGAGGCCCTCGCCACCACGCCCGACGTCCTGCGCGACGGCGGCACGGTCGCCTCGGTCGTCGACGCGGCGGCCCGCGACGAGCTCGGCGGGCACTACGTGTGGGTCCGCCCCGACGTCGAGGGGCTGACCGAGCTGGCCCGCCTCGCCGACGCCGGGCAGCTCACGGTCGACGTCGCCGAGGTCTACGACCTGGCCGACACCGCGAAGGCCCACGAGGCGAGCCGGACCGGGCACGTCCGCGGCAAGGTCGTCATCACGGTCTGAGCCGTTCCTCCGACTCCCACGGGGCGCGGGTCCCCGCGCGACGCGCTGCGCGTCGCGCACCAGCGGTCCGCGCCCCGCGGCCGGTCGGTGACGTACCGTGAAGCCCATGCCCGCCACCGTCCCCGCCCTCGTCGCAGCCGACTCCGCACGCCTGCGGACCCGCGCCGCACGGCACGCCCGCTCGCTCCCCCTGGCTGTCGCGGGGGTCACGACCTGGGTCGTCGCGGGCACGGGGCTGCTCGACGTCAGCTGGCTCTGGCTCGTCATGCTCGTGCCCGCAGCCGGGTTCGTCGCGACGTACGTCGCGGCCTTCGCCCTGCGGCTGCCCACGGGCGTGGGCGTCGGGAGCGACGGGTACGGGATCGCGCTCGTCCTGAGCGCACTGATCGCCTTCCTCCTGCCCTGGATCCTCTGGACGACGGGCGTGCCCTTCGTCGTGGGCCTCGGGCTCGTCGTCCTGGGGCTGCGCGCGTCCGACCGGTTCCTGTGGGTCGCCGGGCTCGTGACGATGGCCGTCTCGTTCGGCCTCGCGACGGTCTCCTCCCCGATGTTCCCGCCGCTGTCCACGCCCGCCCTCGCGGGGACGGTCGCCCTGGGCCTGGCCCTGCTGGCAGCCGCGCTGGTCGCCCTGCGCGGCGAGCGGCAGACCCTCGCGGCCGGCGACGGCGCCCTGAGCATCGGCGACCCCGCGACCGACAACCTGCGCGTGCTCGCGGTGCTCGGTGACGCCGACGAGGCCGACCAGCCCGCGCTCGGGCGCCTCACAGGGATCGAGGAGCGCAACCTCGCGGCCCGCCTCCACGACCTCACCGAGGCGAGCCTGGTCCATGCCCGGATCACGAAGAACCGGAACTGGGCGCAGATCACCCGCGAGGGCCGCGAGGAGCTGCGGACCCGCCGCGAGGCCCTGCGCGGGGTCGCGGAGCACCGCAAGGCCTGACCTCCCGCACCTCCCGACGCGAGCCGCCCACGCGAGACGGTCTCCGCCGTCGGGCACCTCGCCCGGCGCACCGGCGAGAGCGGTGGCAGGCTGGCCCCATGAGGGAGTTCACCGCACAGGACTTCGCCGCGCGCATCGAGCGCGCGGCCGCCCAGGCCCGGGACGCCGGGCTCGCCGGGGTGCTCGTCACCCCCGGGCCGGACATGACGTACTTCACGGGGTACACCCCCACGGCCATGACCGAGCGCATCACGCTGCTCGTGGTCCCTGCCGACGGCGAGGCGTCGATCGTGGTGCCCGTCCTGGAGCGCCCCGACCTCGACCGCGCGGCCGGCGCCGCAGCCCTGCACGTCACGGCGTGGACGGACGGCGTCGACGAGTACGCGGTCACGGCCGACCTGCTCGACGCCGCCGGGCGCTACGCGATCTCCGACTCGGCGTGGGCCATGCACCTGCTGGGGCTCCAGCGGACGCTGCCGGGCTCGTCGTACGCGGCGATGACGCAGGCCCTGCCCATGCTGCGCGCGGTCAAGGGGCCCGACGAGATCGAGCGCCTCGCGGCCGCGGGAGCGGCGAACGACGCGACGTTCGCCGACATCGTCGAGATCCGTTTCAGCGGGCGCCGCGAGCTCGACGTCGCGGCGGACCTCGCGGGCTTCCTGCGCGACCACGGGCACTCGCAGGTCGACTTCACGGTCGTCGGCTCGGGCCCCAACGGCGCCAACCCGCACCACGAGGCGGGCGACCGGGTCATCCAGGAGGGCGACATGGTCGTGCTCGACTTCGGCGGCCTCAAGGACGGGTACGGCTCGGACATGACGCGCATGGTGCACGTCGGCGGCGACGTGACGGACCAGCAGCGCGAGGTCTTCGAGATCGTCCGCGCCGCGCAGCAGGCCGGGGTCGACGCGGTGCGGCCCGGCGCGACGTGCCAGGACGTCGACCGCGCAGCGCGCGCCGTCATCACCGAGGCCGGGTACGGCGAGCAGTTCATCCACCGCACAGGCCACGGGATCGGCCTGACGACCCACGAGCCGCCGTACATGATCGAGGGCGAGGAGCAGCCGATCGTGTCCGGCATGTGCTTCTCGGTCGAGCCCGGGATCTACCTGCCGGGGAACTTCGGGGTCCGCATCGAGGACATCGTGGTCGCGTTCCCTGACGACCTGCCCGACGGCGGTCGTCGCCTCAACAACGCACCGCACGACCTGCACGTGGTCGAGTAGGCCGCCGGGGCAGGGCGGCAAGGCTCAGATCACCGAGTGTGCAGTTCGGGTCGTTCGCGCCCCCACCCCGACCGCCCGAACTGCACACTCGACGCCCCGGGGACCGCCGCGTCAGCCCTCGGCCGCGTCCGCGCTCTCTGCAGGACCCGCCCCCGCCGCCACGACCTGCTCGTTGCGGATGCCCGCCCAGCTCACGAGGCCGCCCGCGACGAGCAGTGCGGCGGTGACGACGAGCGCCCGGTGGAACCCGGCGACGTCGAGCACGGGCCCGATGACGATGCCCGCGCACGCGATGACCACGAGGCCCGCGATGCGCGAGACCGCGTTGTTCACGGCCGACCCGATGCCCGCGTCCGCTGCCGGGATCGACCCGAGGATGGCCGCGGTCAGCGGCGCCACCGTGACCGCGAGCCCCAGGCCGAACAGCAGGATCCCGGGGAGGAGCTGCGTGAAGTAGCTCGCCTCGGCGGTCGTGGTGAGCATGAGCAGGTACCCGCAGCCCGCGATCAGGGGGCCCACCGTCATGAACAGTCGAGGCCCGTACCGGCCCGCGAGCGCCCCGAAGCGCGAGGACAGGAACAGCATGAGCAGCGTGACGGGCAGCAGGGCGAGGCCCGCGAGGGTCGCGCTGTACCCGGCGACCTGTTGCACGAACAGGGTGACGGCGAACCCGCCGAACGCGAGCGCCCCGTAGATCGCAGCCGTGGCGACGTTGCCCGCGGCGAAGTTGCGCACCGAGAACAGGGACAGCGGCAGCATGGGGTCGGGGGCACGCCGCTCCCAGGCGAGGAACGCCCCGAGAGCCGCGACCCCGACGACGAGCGGCACCCACACGACCGGGCTCGACCACCCGAAGCGCCCGTGCTCGATGAGCGCGAAGACGGGCCCGGCGAGCCCGACGGCGGCGAGCACCGCGCCGCGCACGTCGATGCGCCGACCGGTCTCCGTGTCGCCCTCCTCCATGCCGCGCAGGATCCACAGCGTCACCGCGACGGGCAGGAGGTTGATCCCGAACACCCAGCGCCACGACAGGGTGTCGACGAGCACCCCTCCGAGAAGGGGCCCGGCGATCATCGCGGTGCCGGTCCACGCGGTCCAGGTGCCGATCGCCTTGGCCTGTGCAGCCCCGCTGAACGACGAGATGATCATCGCGAGCGAGCTCGGCACGAGCAGCGCGCCCGCGATGCCCTGGAGCCCGCGCGCGACCACGAGCACGAGGCCCGTGGGGGCCAGCGCGCACAGCACCGACGTGAGCGCGAACCCGACGAGCCCCCACCACATGACGCGACGGCGCCCGTGGACGTCGGACAGCGAACCCGCCACGAGGATGAGCGACCCGAGCGTGATGAGGTAGGCGTCGACGACCCACTGCTGGAGCGCGAGCCCGTCGAGCACTCCCCCGGCCAGCTCCTCGGCGATCGCGGGCAGCGCGACGTTGACCACCGTCCCGTCGAGGAACGACACGAACGAGGCGAGGATCGCGACGAGCAGCACACGACGCTGGGCGGGTGTCACGCCTCCACGCTAGCCCCGTCCTCGAACCTCCACCGGGTCGCGGTGTAGTCCTCGCCGCGCCCGTACGCGTAGACCGTCGTGGGCTGCACCCGGAAGACGAACGCCTCCACGGTGGCCCGCTCCCCGGGGTCCGAGCCGTCCGAGGGCGCCTCGCTGTCCCAGAAGGCGCCGTCACGCACCTCGAAGTGCCAGTCGTACTTGCACGCCCACCGGTCCGCGAGCCGCCGCAGCGTGTGGTCCTCGGTGATCCGCTCGGCGGCCCCTTCGAGCACGACGTCGAGCCCCTCGCCCATGAGGTTGGTGCCGGTGGTCAGGACGCACCCGGGGTTCGCCGCGAGGTTGCGCGCCTTGCGCTCGGTGCGGCCCGTGCAGAAGTGGAGCGCACCGTCGGCCCAGACCGTGATGAGCGGGGTGACGTGCGGGCGACCGTCGGGGCGAACCGTGGACAGCCAGAAGATCTCGGCGCCCTGGAGCAGGGCCAGGGCGTCGGCCCACGGGGTGGGCGCGGAGCCGGGGGACGAGAAGTCCGCCATGAGGACGCCGGCGGGCGCGCCGCCCGGCTCGTCGGGCTCGTCGGTCTCGGCGGTGGGCTGGGCGGGTTCTGCGGCCATGGGAGGTCCTCCGTCTCTCGGGTGGCTCCGTCGCCACACCGTCCCTCTCCGACCCGCGCGAGCGCCCGAACTCATCGGTGCGTGGACGACCACCCTCCGGGGGCTGACGGCCCGGTCCGGGGTGGCTCGGCCCGGCCCGGCCCGACCCGGGGCGACCCGGGGCGACCGTCCTCAGGCGTTGGGCGCGACGGCCGTCCCGGGGCCGCGGCGACGGACCGTCACACCGGGCTCGCTCGACGGGACGCCGGAGGCGGACCGGACCTCGGACCGGCCGCCCGGCGTGACGCGCGCCCCGGCGGCACCGCGAGCCCCTTCGACCTCGAACCCTCCGTCGGCGAGGAGGTCGAGGTCCGCACGCGCGGCCTGCCCCTCGCTCGTGAGGTAGTCGCCCAGGAAGATCGAGCTCACGATCTCCAGCGCGAGCGGTTGGAGCGAGCGCAGGTGCACCTCGCGACCGGCCGCGAGGCGGACCTCGGCCGCGGGGCAGACGAAGCGCACCATCGCGAGGATGCGCAGGCACTGCTGGGGCGTGAGGTCCCACGTCCCGGCGAGGGGCGTCCCGTCGAACGGGACGAGGAAGTTGACGGGCACGGAGTCGGCCCCGAGGTCGCGCAGCGCGAACGCCACGTCGACGAGGTCCTCGTCGCTCTCCCCCCTGCCCGCGATCAGCCCGGAGCAGGGCGAGAGTCCGGCGCCCTTCGCCCGTGCCACGGTCTCGACACGGTCCGCGTACTCGTGCGTGGTGCAGATGTCGGCGTACGTCGCCTCGGACGTGTTGAGGTTGTGGTTGTAGGCGTCGGCTCCTGCGGCGGCCAGCCGCTCGGCCTGGCCGTCACGGAGCAGTCCGAGGCACGCGCAGACCTCGACGTCGGGGTGCTCGCGCTTGATCCCGTCGACCATCGCGGACACCCGCGCCACGTCGCGGTCGCTCGGTCCGCGCCCGCTCGCGACGAGGCAGACGCGGCGGGCACCGCCGTCGACCCCGGCCCGGGCGGCTGCGACCGCGTCCTCGGTGCTCAGCCACGAGTACTTCAGGACCTGGGCGGTCGAGCCGAGGCGCTGCGAGCAGTACGTGCAGTCCTCGGGGCACAGGCCCGACCTGAGGTTGACCAGGTAGTTGAGCCGCACGCGTCGGCCGAACCGGTGACGACGCACGCGCGCGGCCGCGGCGACGACGTCGAGCAGGTCGTCGTCGCCCGTCCGCAGGACGGCCACCGCCTCGGCGCGTGTCGGTGGGGCGCCGGCGAGGCCGCGGGCGACGAGGGTGTCCAGGAGGTCGCGGACGTCCGCGGGACCGGTGCCGTCGTGGTCGGGAGAGGGGTTCACGACCACGATCCTTCTCGCGCAGCCGCTCTCGCTCCCCGGCCTGCCCTGACAGGGTGCGCCGCCTCGCCTTGGACGGGACCACAGCCCGTCGTGGTGTTCCTCCAAGGGCGTCGCCGGCACGTTGGAGAAGGCCGAGGTCTCGACACCATACCTAGAGGTAGGTATGGTGTCGGGCATGAGCGACACCGACCTCCCGAGCCGCGAGCGCCTCGTCCGCGCGGCCCGCGACCTGTTCTGGGCCCAGGGCGTCGAGGGCACGAGCCCGCGGCAGGTCCTCGAGGCGAGCGGCGTCGGTCAGGGCAGCCTCTACCACCACTTCCCCACCAAGCACGACCTCTCGGTCGCCGCGATCAGCGCGACCACCCGCGAGGCCCTCTCGTCCGTCACGACCGACCTCGAAGACGCCGACCGCACACCCGCCGAACGCCTCGTGGCCTACCTCGAACGCCCCCGCCCGGCGCTCGCGGGCTGCAAGGTCGGGCGCCTGACGAGCGACCCGTCGGTCATGTCGGACGACGACCTGCGCGGTCCCGTCCACGACTACTTCGCGGGCCTGGTCGCGCGGGTCCAGGCGGTCTTCGAGGAGACCGGGCTGCCCGACGACGCCGCTCACGACCGCGCGTACGCGGCGGTCGCGATCGTCCAGGGCGGGTACGTGCTCGCGAGGGCCCTCGACGACGCGGCGGCCATGAGCGCCGCGGTCGAGGGGTTCGTGTCGATGCTCGAACCGGCGCTTGACCCGAGCACGACGGGACGCCGATGAGCGCCGGGGCGGGAGGCCGTGCCGACGGGCCTGCCTCCCCTGCCGGGAACGAGCGGACCCACGAGTCCTCGTCGCTCCGTGACCGGCTCCGCGCCCTGCCGACCTTCGCCCCGGGCCTGCCGACCCTCGACCCGGACGCGACGCCGTCGGATCCCGTGACGCTGTTCCGCGTCTGGATCGAGGAGGCGATCGACGCCGAGGTCCCGCTCCCCCACGCCATGACACTGGCGACCGCAGGGGCCTCGGGCGAGGTGCGCGCACGCACCGTGATCCTCAAGGACGTGGACTCCTCGGGATGGTGGTTCGCGACCGGCTCGTCGAGTCCCAAGGCCCGTGACCTCGAGGAGAACCCGCACGCCGCCCTCACGTTCCTCTGGCCCGCGCTCGGACGCCAGGTCCGCGTCACCGGAGCCGTGACACCCGCCGCCCCCGCGACGAGCACGGCCGACTTCCTCGCCCGCTCGGAGGGATCGCGCGCCGCCGCGCTCGTGGGCCACCAGAGCGAGCCCCTCGCGTCCGGGCAGGAGTACCGGGACGCCTTCGCGGGTGCGCTCGCCCGCGTGCAGCGCGACCCGACGCTGATCGAGCCGGCCTGGACCGCGTACGCGCTCGCGCCGACGTCGGTCGAGTTCTGGCAGGCGTCGGACGACCGAGGACAGACCCGGCTGCGCTACCGCGCGGTCGGCCACGACTGGGAGAAAGGGCTGCTCTGGCCATGACGAGGACCACGCAGGACACCGGCACGGGCATCACCGGCGCGCACACCACCCCCGACGCGACGGGCGCTGCACGCGCCGACGCGGCCGCCGCGCTGCACGAGCTCGTCGAAGCCGTCCGCACGCTCGACGACGACGCGGTCCGCGCCCCCAGCGCGCTCGACGGGTGGACCGTCGGGCACGTGCTGTCCCACGTCGCGATGGTCGGCGACGCACTCGCCCGTCAGGCCGAGCTCGCGGCCCGCGGTGAGACGGCCGAGGTCTACGAGGGCGGGGCCGAGGGCCGAGCGGCCGGGATCGAGAACGGCGCGACCCGCTCGCGCGACGAGCACCTCGACGCGCTCGGGGCGGCAGGGGCACGGCTCGACGCGGCCTGGGACCTGACCGACCGCACCGGGTGGGACGCCCCGGTGACCTATCGCGACGGCACGGTCGCCGACGTCCTCGACTGCTGGTGGCGCGAGGTCCGCATCCACGCGACCGACCTGGGTGAGGCCGGCACCGCCGGCGGCCTCACGCCGTCAGCGACGTGGGGGCGCGCCTTCACCGACCACCTGCTCGACTTCCTGGGACTGCGCCTGCCCGAGCCCGTGCTCCTGGTGCGGGACGAGCACGGGGTGCGCTCCGTCGTCGGGCCGGAGGGTGTGCGGGCCGCGGTCCCCGGGCCCGACGACGCGCTCACGACCGTGACGGGTTCCGCAGCGGACGTCGCCGCGTGGCTCGCGGGACGCGAGACCGCCACCACCCCGGTCGCACGCCGGGGCGGCAGGACCGTGCAGCTGTCCCCGCTCGCGCCCTGGCCGTCGGGAGTCCCCGTGCGGCGCCGAGGGCCCGTCAGGCTCTGACCAGGACCGTCCCGTCCTCGACCGCGACCTCGAAGGTCGCCAGGGCCTCGGGCTCCTTGCCGCTCGGGTCGAGGCACCGCCCCGTCGTCAGGTCCCAGACCTGCTTGTACATGGGCGAGGTGATGGTCGGCGTCTCGCCCGCCGAGCCGACGATCCCGCGCGAGATCACGTTGGCCCCCGAGTAGGGGTCGCGCTGCTGCACCGCGAACAGCCGGTCGTCGGCAAGTCGGAACACCGCGACCTGGGTGCCGTCGACCAGCGCGGCGACGCCGCGCTCGGGCACGAGCCGCTCGAAGGGGCAGACCGTCGTCCATGCCGTCGCGCTCACTTGCGGACCTCCACCGTGCGGGCGATCACCGGGTTGTTGTCGGAGGGCTCGCCGGGGCGGGCCGGTCGCACCTGCCCGCGCACGCCCGTGTAGGCGAGGTCGGGGTCGTGCTGGTCGGGCGCGTTGACGAACGACACGAACCGCGACAGGCGGTCCGGGTCGTCGAGGGTCTGGGCCCACTCGTCGACGTACGACTCGACGTGCCGCGCGACCTCGGCCTCGAGGTCGGCCGCGATGCCCAGCGAGTCCTCGACCAGGACCTTGCGCAGCTCGACGATCCCCCCGGGGAAGTCCGCGACCCACGGGGCCGTGCGCTGCAGGCGGTCCGCGGTGCGGACGTAGTACGCGAGGAAGCGGTCGACCACCGCAACGAGCGTCTCGTCGTCGAGGTCCTCCGCGAGCAGCTCGGCGTGCCGGGGCGAGAAGCCCCCGTTGCCGCCCACGTACACGTTCCAGCCCTTCTCGGTCGCGATCACGCCCACGTCCTTGCCGCGAGCCTCGGCGCACTCGCGCGCACAGCCCGAGACACCGATCTTGAACTTGTGCGGCGAGCGCAGCCCCCGGTAGCGGAGCTCGAGACGCACGGCCATGCCCACCGAGTCCTGCACCCCGAACCGGCACCACGAGGACCCCACGCACGACTTCACCGCGCGCAACGACTTCCCGTACGCCTGCCCCGACTCCATGCCTGCGTCGACCAGGCGGCGCCAGATCTCCGGGAGCTGGTCGATCCGCGCCCCGAAGAGACCGATGCGCTGGGCACCCGTCACACGCGTGTACAGGCCGAAGTCCTGCGCCACCTGCCCGATCACGATGAGCTTCTCGGGCGTGATCTCCCCCGCGGGGACGCGCGGGACCACCGAGTACGTGCCGTCCTTCTGCAGGTTGGCGAGCGCCCGGTCGTTGGTGTCCTGGAGCGCGGCCTGCTCGCCGTCGAGGATGTACCCGCCCCACAGCGACGCGAGGATCGAGGCGACGACCGGCTTGCAGACCACGCAGCCGCGGCCCGTGCCGTGCGCCGCGACGATCTGGGTGAAGGTGCGCAGCCCGTCCTGGCGCACGAGCGCGAAGAGCTCGGCGCGCGACATCGTGAAGTGCTCGCACATCGCGTTCGACACCGTGACGCCGGCCGCCTCGAGCGTCGTGTTGACGATCTTGGTCAGCACCGGCACGCACGACCCGCACACGGTCCCGGCCTTGGTGCACGCCTTGACCTCGCCCAGGCTCGTGCAGCCGTGCTCGGTCACCGCCCCACGGACCGTCCCGGCGGTGACGTTCGCGCACGAGCAGACCACGACGTCGTCGGGCAGGTCGCCGCCGAGCACCGGTGCGCCGCCCTCCGGGGCGAGGAACGCCGACGGGTCGGCGCCCAGCGAGCGACCCAGCAGTGGGCGCAGCGACGAGTAGAGGGCCGCGTCGCCCACGAAGACGCCGCCGAGCAGGGTCCGCGCGTCGTCCGAGACGACCAGCTTGCGGTAGGTCCGCGCGACCGGGTCGGCGAACGTGACCTCGAGCGCGCCGGGCGTCAGCCCGAACACGTCGCCGAAGCTCGCCGCCTCGATGTCGACACCCTTGAGCTTGGTCCCCTCGGGCGCCGGGGAGTAGGTCGCGCTGCCGCCGAGCAGGCGGTCGACGACGACGTCGGCCATGGCGTTGCCCGGCGCGACCAGGCCCACGCACTGGTCCTCGAACGACGCGCACTCCCCGATGGCCCACACGGCCGGGTCCGAGGTGTGGCACGCCGCACCGACGACGACGCCGCCGCGCTCGCCGATCGCGAGGCCCGCCTCGCGCGCCACGCGGTCGCGGGGGCGGATGCCGGTCGAGAAGATCACGACGTCGGCGGGGACCCGCGACCCGTCCGACAGGTCCATGCCGCCCACGGCGCCGTCGCCCGCGGCGGTGAGCCCCGTGGCGCCGGTCGACGTGCGGACGTCGATCCCGCGGTCGGTCACGAGAACGCGCAGCGCCTCGCCGCCCGCGTCGTCGAGCTGGACGCTCATGAGCCGGTCGGCGAACTCGACGACCGTCGCGCCCGCGCCGAGGGTCTGGAGCGCGGCCGCGGCCTCGAGCCCCAGCACACCTCCCCCGACCACGACGCCGTGCAGCGGGCGCCCCAGGCGCGCGGTGCGCAGCCCGACGTACTCGCGCAGCCCCTCCAGGTCCGCCAGGGTGCGATAGCTGAAGACGCCCGGCAGGTCGATGCCCTCGGTGCGGGGCGTCCAGGCCCAGGAGCCCGTGGCCAGGACCAGGTGGTCGTAGGCGAGCACGCGCCCGGACCTCGTCGTGACGGTCTGCGTCTCGCGGTCGACGCTCGCGACCGCGTCGCCCGTGACGAGCTCGGTGCGCGGGTCCGCCCAGACCGAGGGCTCCATCGTGAGGTCGTCCGCCGAGCGTCCTGTGAAGTACTCGGACAGGTGCACGCGGTCGTACGGGGCGCGGTCCTCGTCCCCGACGACGGACACGTGCCACGCCCCCTCGGGAGAGCGTGCGATCATCTGGCTCACGAACCGGTGGGCGACCATGCCGGCGCCGACCACCACGACGCGGCCGGGGGTGGGAGTGCTCATGTGGGGGGCCTCACGAGAAGGGTCGGGCGTGGACGGGGCGAGTCGGGTCACGGGGGCGAGTGCGACCGTCAGGACCATCCTGGCGCATAGATACGAGGTTTCTGGTCAAAACACCAGATCAGCGCGTCGCGAGGACCTAGGACGCGACGTCCAGGGACCTTGGTCCCGAAAAAGTGTGACGCACGACCGTGACGGACGGCACAGCATGTGCACTCCTTCACAAGCGTAAAATCGAGCGGTGGCGACTAAGAAGACAACGGGTCAGAACACCATCGACGTAGCCCTCATCGGCGGCGGCATCATGAGTGCGACCCTCGGCGCCCTCCTGAAGCTCCTCGAGCCCACGTGGACCATCAAGGTCTTCGAGCGCCTCGACGCGGTAGCCCAGGAGTCCTCCAACCCGTGGAACAACGCTGGCACCGGCCACGCTGCGCTCTGCGAGCTGAACTACACCCCCGAGAAGGCCGACGGGACCGTCGAGATCTCCAAGGCGGTCGCGATCAACGAGCAGTTCGAGGTGTCGCGCGAGTTCTGGCACCACCTGCTCACCGGGGGCCACCTGCCCGAGCCCGCGAGCTTCATCAGCCACACCCCGCACATGACGTTCGTGCGCGGCGCGGCCAACGTGGACTACCTCAAGCGCCGCTTCACCGCGCTGAGCGCCCACCCGCTGTTCAGCGAGCTCGAGTTCACCGACGACCCCGCGGTCATCGCGCAGTGGGCACCCCTGCTGGTCCTCGACCGGGACGGCGACGAGGCCGTCGCCGCGACCCGCGCGACGAGCGGCACCGACGTCGACTTCGGCGCGCTCACCTCGCAGCTCTTCGACTTCCTCACGGCCCACGACGTCGAGCTCAACCTCCAGCACGAGGTCAACCGCCTCAAGAAGCGCAAGGACGGCACCTGGGACGTCACCGTCAAGGACGTGTCCTGGAACGCCAAGCAGGGGCCGCGCACCGTCAACGCCCGCTTCGTGTTCGTCGGCGCGGGCGGCGGCGCACTGCCGCTGCTGCAGAAGGCCGGCATCAAGGAGGCCAAGGGCTACGGCGGCTTCCCCATCAGCGGCGAGTTCCTGCGCACCGACAACCCGGAGATCGTCGCCCAGCACCAGGCCAAGGTGTACGGCAAGGCCGACGTCGGCTCGCCGCCCATGTCCGTCCCGCACCTGGACACGCGCGTCGTCGACGGCAAGACGTACCTGATGTTCGGCCCCTACGCCGGGTTCAGCCCCAAGTACCTCAAGAAGGGGTCGCTGCTCGACCTCTTCACGTCGCTGCGGACCCACAACATCGGGTCCATGCTCGGCGCGGGCCTCAAGAACATCGACCTCACGCAGTACCTGGTCGGCCAGCTCGTCGCGAGCCCCGAGGCCAAGTTCACGGCGCTCCAGGCCTTCATGCCCACGGCCCACCCCAAGGACTGGGAGAAGATCACCGCGGGCCAGCGCGTGCAGGTCATCAAGAAGGACCCGGTCAAGGGCGGCGTGCTCGAGTTCGGCACCGAGGTCATCGCGGCCGCGGACGGCTCGATCGCCGGCCTGCTCGGCGCCTCGCCGGGCGCCTCGACCGCGGTCCCCGCGATGATCGACGTGCTCGAGCGCTGCTTCCCGCAGCAGTTCGCCACGTGGCGTCCCGCGCTCGGGGCCATGATCCCGAGCCTCGGCCAGGCCACGTGGGAGGCGACCGAGCTCGACTCGCTCTCCGCCTCCGCGGGGCCCTCGGAGGAGGCGGTCGGCGCCCGCTGACCCGCCCCCGCAACGCACCGGCGCCCCGGTCTCCGTCGTGGAGACCGGGGCGTCGTGCTGTGCTCGGGGCTCGGGTCCCGCGGGCCGCCGCGAGCCGCCCGCCGCCCGTGCCTGGCACCTGCTACTGATGCGCCTCCGCCAGCACCTCCGCGACCGCGGTCCAGTACTCGACGCGAGCCTGGTGCGTCGCGGCCGGGACCGCACCCGACTCGTCCAGCGAGAAGGGCAGGTACGGCGCCAGGGCGATGTGGTGTCCTGCGTCCTCCTGCACGACCGAGCGAACCCTCGTCGGGTCGCTGAACCGGGTCATCGCGTCCGTGAGCAACGGGCACGCCACCCACACGGGGTCCGCCGTCCCGCACGCGAGCACCGTGGGGCCGACGATCGCACTGCCGTCCACGAGCGCCTCCGGAGGCGGCACGACGTCCCGCCGGTACTCGGCGCACGGTATGCCGACACCGTCGAGAGTCCAGGCCGACACCTGCCCGTTCGGATATCCGCAGCCCAGGCGGCCCGCCCCGGTCGGCGCGAAGGCGCCGTACACCTCGTCAGGGCGGGTGGCGGCGAGCCACAGTGCCATCTCCCCACCGCGTGAGACGCCGAACGTGAACACCCGGGCGAGGTCGACGCCAGGCTGCGCCCGCAGCCACGCCAGCCCGGTGAGGAACGTCTCGACGGGCACGTTCTCCAGCTGCGGCGGCTGCCCGGGGCTCTTGAAGTAGCTGATCGCCAGGGCGGGGTAGCCGAGCGCAGCGAGGTGCGTCGCCGCCGCACGGGCATAGGCAAGTCCGCCGTCGGACCCGCTGAAGACGAGCACGGCAGGTGTGAGGTCGTCGGCGGTGAAGTCGGTGGGCACGGCGTATGCGGCGACCATGCCGTCGTCGGTCACGTCCTGGACGTCGACGTCCGCCCCGTATCCTCGCCGCTCGACGACGGCCTCGGTGAGGACGTCGTCGTCGACGCTCACGACGAGGCGGACGTCGTGATCCGCCGACAAGGCGTCCGGGCTGGACGGGCCGGTACCGGTCATCGACCAGAACGGTCCCATCGCGTCGGCGGTCGCCCACGAACCTCCGGACGGCGCCGTCGTCGCGAGGTCCACCCGTCCGCCCTCGTCCGCCACGAACGTCGCCCGCGACGACATCGCGGCCCCGTCGTACTCCGTCGTCGCGACCAGCCGCACCTCCCGCCCCGCGCCGAGCCCGGTCAGCGTGATCGCGAGCGGGTCGAACGGGCCGTCCTGCGGGGCGACCTCGATCGCCGGTTCCGGTTCGGGAGGCGCCGAGCAGGCTGCGAGGCCCAGCAGGGATGCAGTCAGCAGGAGAGCAACGGCAGGGACATGGTCACGTCGTCGGTAGGCCATGGGCGGATAGTCCCGCACCCGCACGTTCTGAGACAACCGTGCCACGCCGTGGTCACGCGACCACTGCCCGGTCAGGACGAGAGAGCCCGGGGCCTCTCGCTGGTTCTGACAGCACCACGCGGCGGGGTCGGCGCCGGTGCCCTCGGGGTCCACGTCCAGCCATCGTTCGTCCCCGCGGGAAACCTGCCCCCGGCGGGCGGGCGCCGCAGCGCCATCACCACGAGCGGCGCTACGAGCGCCGCGACCACGACCAGCCTCATCACCAGCTCCACGATGTCCATGCGTCCAGCCTGGCCGCTCGCGAGACGGCGCACGAGTGGCAGGAGAGACAGGTGTCGACAAGATCCTGCCACGGGCGTAGCGTCGAAGGATGTTGCGCACAGTGGCGGCCGTCGTCGCCGACGGACTGGCCCCGTTCGAGTTCGGCGTCGTGTGCGAGGTGTTCGGCCTCGACCGCACGGACGACGGCGTCCCGCTGGTCGACTTCCGCGTGTGCGGCCCGGTCGCAGGCGAGCCCGTCCGCACCAGCATGGGCGCCTCGCTGGTCCCCGACCACGGCCTCGACGCGCTCGAGGACGCCGACCTGGTCGCGATCCCCGCACTCACCATCCGCGACGAGTACCCGCCGGAGATCGTCGACGCCCTGCGCGCGGCCCACGCCCGCGGGGCGGTCCTGCTGAGCGTGTGCTCGGGCGCGTTCCTGCTCGCCGCGGCGGGGCTCGTCGAAGGACGCCGCATCACGACGCACTGGCGCCACGCGGAGGACCTCAGGGCCCGGTTCCCGCACGTCGACGTGGACCCGGACGTCCTGTTCGTCGACGACGGTGACATCGTCACGAGCGCGGGGACGGCCGCCGGGATCGACGCGTGCCTGCACATCGTGCGCAAGGAGTTCGGCAGCGCGGCCGCCAACGCGATCGCGCGCCGCATGGTCGTCCCGCCGCAGCGCGACGGCGGGCAGCGCCAGTACATCGACCGCCCCGTGCCGGTGTGCGAGGAGCAGAGCATCCGCGACGTCCTCGCGTGGATGAGCGAGCACCTCGACGAGCCTCAGACGGTCGAGGACCTCGCGCGGCGCGCACACCTGTCGACGCGCACGTTCGCGCGGACGTTCGTCGCCGAGACGGGCACGACGCCCATGCAGTGGCTCGCGACCCAGCGCGTGCACCATGCGCGGACCCTGCTCGAGGAGTCGGGGCTCGACCTCGAGGAGATCGCGCGGCTGTGCGGGTTCGGGTCTGCCGCGCTGCTGCGGCACCACTTCCGTCGCGCGGTCGGCGTCCCGCCCACGGACTACCGGCAGACGTTCCGGCACGCGTCCTGACCCGCACCCCGGTGAGGCGCACGCAGGGCGGACGCGCCGCCGTCGGGCCGTGTCCCACGTTGCACGACGGCGCCACGCACCTAGGGTCGAGAGGGTCAGGTCCCCGACGTGAGGTGCGCACATGACCATCCCCACCACCCTGCTCTCGTCCGGCCACGAGATGCCGCTCCTCGGCCTCGGTACGTGGCCCCTCGACGACCACGCGTCGGCGAAGGCCGTGGCAGGTGCGATCGGGCTGGGGTACCGGCTGATCGACACGGCGTCGCGCTACGAGAACGAGATCGGCGTCGGGCAGGGCATCGCGGCATCGGGCGTGGACCGCGCCGAGCTGTTCGTCACGACCAAGCTCCGCGGCGACGACCAGGGGTACGACGCGACGCGCGACGCCGTGCGAGGGAGCCTCGACCGCCTGGGCCTCGACTACGTGGACCTCTACCTCGTCCACTGGCCGCTGCCCCGCCTCGACCGCTACGTCGAGTCGTACCGGGCGATGATCGACCTCGCCGCCGAAGGCCTGATCCGCAGCATCGGCGTCTCGAACTTCCGCGAGCACCACCTCGACCGGCTCATCGCCGAGACGAGCCACGTCCCCGCCGTGAACCAGATCCAGCTCTCCCCCGCGCTGGCGCGCACGGGCTTGCGGCTCTTCCTCAGCGAGCGCGGGATCACGGTCGAGGGCTGGAGCCCGCTCGGGCGCGAGGAAGGCGTGCTCGACGAACCGGTGATCCAGGCGATCGCCGCGGCCCACGGGCGGACGGTCGGTCAGGTCGTGCTGCGCTGGCACGTGCAGCAGGGGATCGTCACCATCCCCAAGTCGGCGAGCCCCGAACGCCAGCGGGCGAACGCCGAGATCTTCGACTTCGAGCTCACCGACGACGACATGACCCAGATCGCGAGCCTCGACCGCGGCGAGGACGCGGCGCGCGACTCCGACGAGCACGAGGAGTTCTGATGAGCGACCTGCCGACCGTCACGGTCCTCGGCACGGGCACCATGGGCACCGGCGTCGCGCACTCGCTCCTGCGCGAGGGCTTCGAGGTCACGGTGTGGAACAGGACCGCGTCGCGCGCAGCCCCGCTCGCCGACGCCGGCGCACGCGTCGCCCCGACCGCGGCGCAGGCCGCGCACGGGTCCGACGTCGTCCTGAGCGTCCTGTTCGACGCCGCCGCCGTCCTCGACGTCCTGGACGCGGCGGGCCCCTCGGTGGGCACCGGAGCCGTGTGGGTACAGGCCTCGACGGTCGGGCGCGAGGGCACCGCCCGGATCGTCGAGCGCGCCCGACAGCTCGGCGTGACCCTGGTCGAGGCCAACCTGCTCGGCACCAGGCAACCGGCCGAGGACGGACAGCTCACGGTGCTCGCCGCCGGGGACCCCGACGTCCTGGCCGGCATCTCCCCCGTGCTCGACGCGATCTCCGCGAAGGTCGTGGTCGCCGGGACCGAGGTAGGGCAGGGCACGGCGCTCAAGCTCGCGTGCAACGCGTGGCTCGCCGCGATCACGGCCGCGACCGCCCAGTCGATCGCGCTCGCCCGGGCCGAGGGCATCGACCCGCACCTCTTCCTCGACGCCATCGCGGACGGAGCGTCCGACTCCCCCTACGCCCACCTCAAGGGCGCGGAGATGATCACGGGCGGGTTCGCGCCGCAGTTCGCGCTCGACGGGCTGCGCAAGGACATCGGGCTCATCTCGCAGGCCGCCGAGGGGGCAGGGCTCGACCCGGCTCTCCTCGACGCACTGTCGAACCTGTACGCGAGCGCGTCCGCGCGCGGGCACGGGGGAGACGACATCGCCGCGGTCTACACGGCGTTCGGCGCACCGCACGCGGGGAGGGACTGACCGGAGCGGTCGCGGACGAGGCGGGCTCGGACGGGCAGGCCGGACTCGGGCCGGCTGCTCGGGCCGGGCAGCTCGGCCGCCCTCAGCCCGCCGCGCGCCCGTGCCGCCAGTAGCCGATGAAGTCGACGTTGGCCTTGGGGACGCCGCGCTCGTTCACGAGGTGCCGGCGCGCGCCGGTGACCAGGCCCGACTCCCCCACGACGTACGCGTAGACCTCGCCGGACGGCAGGTCGGCCGTGGTCAGCGCCTCGAGCGCGAGACGCCCGGGGACGGCGTGCGGGTCGACGCCGCACTCGTCGCGAGCGAGCCACCGCAGGTCGACCCCGGCCGGGACGCGGAACTCCTGGGCGTCGGCCGCGTGCGGGAGCTCGACGATCGCGAGCCCCCGCGCGTCGTCGGGCAGCGAGGCGCAGATGCCCGCGACCGCGGGCAGACCCGTCTCGTCCGCGACGAGCAGCGTCCAGTCGTGCGGGACGCGCGGGTTGTAGCCGACCCCCTGGTCGAGGATGCCCACGGGATGACCGGCGCTCGCACCGAGCGCGAACGCCGACGCGGGGCCGCCGTCCTCGTGCGCGACGAAGTCGATGTCGAGCTCGGCCGCGTACGGACGCACGTCGCGGACCGTGTAGTTGCGCACCCACGGACGCCGCGTCCTGGGTGTCGCGAGGTACTGCACGTACCAGAGCGCAGACGTCGCGGTCGGCAGCCGCAGCGACTCCTGCTCGTCTCGGGGCAGGAACAGGCGGAACCACTGGTCGAAACCCATGGGAGCGAAGTGCTCGATCCCCTCGCCCCCGACCGTGACCCGCACCATCGAGGGGCTCACCCTGCGCGATCCGACCACCTCAGCCGCGATGACCTGCACGACGGACGGCTTGACCATCTGGAACCCGGCCACGACTCTCCTCTGCTTGAAAGAAGGCCAGGCTAACCTCACTCATGACCAATCCGCACCCAACCTCCCTGCTTCCTCCACGCCGATCGCGATGTCACACGTAGACTCTGACCATCTGTACAACGGGCATCTCGCTCACCCCGCGGCTGGGAAGTCGACACCCAGCCCTGTGAGGGACGTATGACCGACACTGCAGTCCGCCCTGGATTCCGCCCGACGAAGCCGCGCACCGGCGACGGGACGAGCGTCACCAGCACCTACACCGAGCTCTCCAAGCGCATCCGCGAGGCCGGGCTGCTCGAGCGGACGCACGGCTACTACGGCTGGGTCGCGGCGATCCTCACGCTCGCGCTCGGAGGTGCCGTCGCCGGCTTCGTGCTCCTGGGCGACTCCTGGTTCCAGCTCCTCATCGCAGGCGCGCTGGGGCTCGTCCTCACGCAGTTCGCGTTCCTCTCGCACGAGGCCGCGCACCGCACGATCCTCACGTCGGGTCCCGCGAACGACCGCGTCGGGCGGTTCCTCGCCAACGGCGTCGTCGGCATCAGCTACTCGTGGTGGATGAACAAGCACACGCGACACCACGCGAACCCGAACCGGGTCGGCAAGGACCCGGACATCGAGACAGACACCATCTCGTTCCTCGAGGAGAGCGCGGCCGAGCAGAAAGGCTTCCTCGCTCTCATCACCCGACACCAGGGCTGGCTGTTCTTCCCGCTGCTGACGCTCGAGGGCGTCAACCTGCACATGATCTCGATCCGCTCGCTGCTGTCGTCGGCGAAGAGCCGGGCGCGGACCATGGAGCTCGTGACGATCGCCGTGCGTCTCACGCTCTACGTGGGCGTCGTGTTCTGGTTCCTGCCGCTGGGCATGGCCTTCGCGTTCCTTGGTGTACAGCTGGCGGTCTTCGGTGTGTACATGGGCGCCTCGTTCGCGCCCAACCACAAGGGCATGGCGATCATCCCCGCGACCAGCAAGCTCGACTTCCTGTCCAAGCAGGTCCTGACCTCGCGCAACATCACGGGCGGGCGCGTCATGAACGTCCTCATGGGCGGGCTCAACTACCAGATCGAGCACCACCTGTTCCCGAGCATGCCCCGCCCCCATCTCGCCAAGGCCCGCCTCATGGTCCGCGAGCACTGCGCGCGTCTGGGCATGCCGTACACCGAGACCAACCTGCTCGCGTCGTACGCGATCGTCGTGCGCTACCTCAACCGGGTCGGCCTCTCGGCCCGCGACCCGTTCGACTGCCCCATGTTCAACCAGCTCCGCAAGGTCTGAGCCTTCCCGCCATCGCTCGTGTCAGAACCGGCGTGACGCAGAGGTCACGCTCGTGCTGACACGTCGGGATCCTCGGGTCCCGCCCCGTCGAGTGCACGTACCGGCTGACGCAGCACCGTCCGCAGCTTCTCGGGTGCCGTCCGACGAACGTCGCTGAGGTAGATCTCGTGGTGCGGGCCGTTGAACGTCAGCCCGTGCTCGGGCAGGTACTCGTCGTGCAGCCGGGCGAGCGTCGGCGCCTCGTCGTCGTAGGACCCGACGTGCAGGATCTGCACCGCGTCCCCCTCGTCGAACGTCGCGAAGCGCACCCGGTCGAGCGTGGGCAGCGCCTTCTTGCGGCGCGTCGCCTCGGCCACGTCGGCCACGAACGCGTCGGTGAGCCAGTCGGGCTGCAGAACCATGAGCGTCCAGCTCCACGCGTCCTTGTCGCGGCGTACGAACGCCGCGGGGTCCTCCGCGGTCCACAACCCTTCGAGCGGCCCGACGACGTAGTCCCTGCCCAGGTCCCTCTTGCTCGCGAACTTCACGGCGTAGGAGAGCGAGAACAACGCCTCGACCGCCTCGGTGTACGCCGGAGCCGTGTTCGGGTCCCCCTCGCCGTCGATCTGCAGGTACGCGAGCGGCGGCACGACGACCCGTGTGAACTCACGGGGCGGCGCGTACAGCTCGCGGTGCTCCTTGCGCAGGTCGATCTTGTCCATGGGTTCCTCCGAGACGGACGACGGGTCGAGGGCGACCCGAGCGCCCGGTGTGCGGCGCCGTCGGGCCGGAACGACGAGGAGGTGAGCCACGTCGCTCTGCCTGACGACGTCGCCCACCTCCTCAGCCTCCCTCGCCCCGCGCGGGTTCGCACTCCCGCGCCGGGCCTCAGAGCGCCTGGATGATGTTCTCCACCTGGTCCTTGGCGTCTCCGAAGAGCATCGCGGTGTTGTCCTTGAAGAACAGCGGGTTCTGGACCCCCGCGTACCCCGTGGCCATCGACCGCTTGAAGACGATCACCTGCTTCGCGTTCCAGACCTCCAGCACGGGCATGCCCGCGATGGGTGAGCCCGGGTCGTCGAGGGCCGCCGGGTTGACCGTGTCGTTGGCCCCGATGACGAGCACGACGTCGGTGTCCGGCAGGTCCCCGTTGATCTCGTCCATCTCGAGGACTACGTCGTAGGGCACCTTGGCCTCGGCGAGCAGGACGTTCATGTGCCCGGGCAGGCGCCCCGCGACAGGGTGCACCCCGAACCGGACCTCGATGCCGCGCTCGCGCAGCCGGCGGACCAGGTCCGCGACCGGGTACTGCGCCTTGGCGACCGCCATGCCGTAACCGGGCGTCACCACGACCGAGCGGGCGTGCTTGAGCAGGTCGGCGACCTCGGCCGCCTGGATCTCGTGGTGCTCGCCGTAGTCCTGGTCCGAGGCGACGACCGTGCCGCCCTCGGCCCCGAACCCGCCCAGGATCACGCTCACGAACGAGCGGTTCATGGCCTTGCACATGATGTAGGACAGGATCGCACCCGAGGACCCGACGAGGGCACCGGTGATGATGAGCAGGTCGTTGCTGAGCATGAAGCCCGCCGCAGCCGCGGCCCACCCGGAGTACGAGTTGAGCATCGAGACGACGACCGGCATGTCGCCGCCGCCGATCGAGGCGACCAGGTGCCAGCCCAGCGCGAGCGCGACCACCGTCATGAGGATCAGCGGCAGCAGCCCGTGACCCGCGATGAACCAGGCCATGAGTCCGCCCGAGGCGACGAGAGCCCCGAGGTTCCACCAGTTGCGCCCCGGCAGCATGAGCGGGTTCGACCGGATGCGCGCCGACAGCTTGAGATAGGCCACGATCGAGCCCGTGAAGGTCACCGCGCCGATGAGCACGCCGAGGAAGACCTCGACCAGGTGCACGACGTCGCCCTGCTCGGTCAGGTACGAGTTGAAGCCGACGAGCACCGCCGCGAGCCCCACGAAGCTGTGCAGGAGCGCGATCATCTCGGGCATCTGCGTCATCTCGACGCTGCGGGCCCGCCACGTCCCGACGACCGCGCCGATCAGGAACACCATGGCGATGAGCAGCAGCGTCACCATGACGGGACGCTCGCTGTCCTTCATCGCGAGCGCGACCGTGGCCACGAGAGCCAGCCCCATACCCGTCATGCCGAGCAGGCTGCCGCGACGGGCCGTCTCCTGCTTGGACAGGCCCGCGAGGCTGAGGATGAACAGGACGGCCGCGATGACGTATGCAGCCTGGACCAGGGAGGTCAGCACGGGTCAGGCCTCCTTCCGGAACATGCCGATCATGCGGTAGGCCACGAGGAACCCACCGAAGATGTTGACGGAGGCCAGGGCGGCCGCGACGAAGGCGATCGTGGTGACCACCCAGCTCGAGTCGCCGATCTGCAGGAGCGCGCCGACCAGGATGATCCCGGAGATCGCGTTCGTCTGGGCCATGAGCGGGGTGTGCAGCGAGTGGCTCACGTTCGAGATGACGTAGTAGCCCACGACCACCGCGAGCGCGAACACCGTGAAGTGCCCCACGAACGCAGGCGGCGAGAACGTGATGGCCAGCGCGGCCAGGACCGCAGCCAGGGCGTACCCGACCGCCCGGCGGGTGCCACGTCGTCGGGCGGCGTCGAGAGCGGTCGCCGCGTCGAGCGCGGTCTGGGCCTCGTCGACCACGGTCGGCGCCGGGGCCGCGGGTGCGGCCGCCGACACTGCCACCGGGGGCGGGGGCCACAGCACCTCGCCGGCCCGCGTGACCGTCATGCCGCGCAGCACCTCGTCGTCGAGGTCGAGCACGACCTGACCGTCGCCGCCCGGGGTCAGGAGCTTGAGCAGGTTGACGATGTTCGTGCCCACGAGCTGGGACGTGTGCTTGGGCATGCGGCTCGTGAGGTCGGTGTACCCGAGGATCACAACGCCGTTCTCCGTGACGACACGCTCCCCCGGCACCGTGAGCTCGCAGTTCCCGCCGCCCGAGGCCGCGAGGTCCACGATCACGCTGCCGGGCCGCATCGCAGCGACCATCTCGGCGCTGATGGTGCGCGGCGCGCGGCCTCGCACCAGGGCCGTCGTGACGACGATGTCGGCGCGCGCCGTCTCGGCCGCGTACATCTGCGCCGTCAGGCGCTCCTGCTCGGCGGTCAGCGCGCTCGCATAGCCGTCGGTGCTGACCTCCTGGCGCGCGCCCTCGGCCTGGACGAACTCCGCGCCCATCGACTCGATCTGCTCGCCGACCTCGGGTCGCACGTCGAACGCGCGCACCTGCGCGCCGAGGCTCGCGGCCGTGCCGATCGCGGCGAGGCCTGCGACGCCGGCACCGATCACGAACACGGTCGCGGGCGCCGTCTTGCCTGCCGCGGTGACCTGGCCGGCGAACATGCCGCCGTACTCCTCCGCGGACTCGATCACCGCGCGGTACCCCGCGACGTTGGACATCGCACTGAGGACGTCGAGCGACTGGGCGCGCGAGATGCGCGGCACGGCGTCGAGGGCCAGGGCGGTGACGTCGTGGTCCGCGAGCTGCTGGACGAGGGCCTCGTTCGTACCGGGCGCCAGCATGGCGACCAGCGTCGCGCCCTCGCTCAGCGAGGCGACCTGCTCGGCCGACGGGCTGTTGACGGCCGTGACGACGTCCGCTCCCCACGCCTGCGCCGCGTCGCCCAGGCTCGCGCCCGCCTCCGCGTACGCCTCGTCGGGGTAGCTCGCGCGCTCACCGGCGCCGTGCTCGACCACCACGTCGTACCCGAGGCCCACGAGCTGGGCCACCGTACGGGGCGTCGCGGCGACGAGCCGCTCGCCGGGACGGGTCTCTCTGGGCACGCCGATGCGCATGCTGACCTCCTTGCTCGGATGGCTGCACGGTATCGGTACGGCAAAGGATCCGCCGCAAGGCACGCATCGTGGACGAATGTCGTCCACGCGGATCACGGTCCGGGGTGCGAGACGGGTGCTCCGGTCCGAGACGGGTGCGTGTGCCGGCGACGCAGGGCCCCGTCTCGGACGGGAGCACCCCGTCTCACCTCGGGCCGCGCGCGCCCGGCCCTCGCCCCTGCCGCTGCCCGACGGCGCCAATCACCTGGTCTCGCCCGCTCGCCGCTGGCTAGGGTCGCGTCATGAGTGCCTCCGGACCACCCGACGCGCGCGGACGACTCGTCGAGGACCCCTTCGACCATCGGGTCACAGCGTCCGGGACCGTCCTGGTCTACCGGGGCGGGCGGCTGGTGGCGACGATCTCCGGCTCCCGGGCCGAACGGCTGACCGCCGCTCTGGAGAGCGCCGACGAGGGCCGGACGCAGCAGCTCCTTGCGCGCGCGACCGGGAACTACCGTCGAGGCAACGAACGGCGGTGACCCGGCCGAGCCTGCTCGGCCCGTCCCTCCGCGTCTCGGCGGCACCCGTGAGCCCGTGGACGGTCGACGAGGGGCGAACCACCCACCCGGTGACATGCGACACATTCGACCTGTCGCGGGTGAAAAGGGCCGCCGGGGAACGACGAAGGCCGCCTCCCTCGTGGGAGACGGCCTTCGTGTCGGGTGGAGCTGAGGGGACTCGAACCCCTGACCCCCTGCATGCCATGCAGGTGCGCTACCAGCTGCGCCACAGCCCCAGAACCATTGCTGGCCCCGTGCTTCCGTGAGGTTTTCCCCCTCGGAAGCATCGCTAGTTTATGCCGAAGTCGGCTGGAAAATCCAATCGGGTCCGGACGCCCATTCGTCGAGCGAGAAGTCGGCCCCGACGTTGTGCGCGACGAGCCTCC
The DNA here is from genome assembly GCF_042789955.1 of Oerskovia sp. NPDC056781. Classification (NCBI taxonomy): domain Bacteria; kingdom Bacillati; phylum Actinomycetota; class Actinomycetes; order Micrococcales; family Cellulomonadaceae; genus Oerskovia; species Oerskovia sp. NPDC056781. The sequence continues at coordinate 10,628 of NZ_JBHUAD010000010.1, read as the reverse complement.
ACGCCGGGTGCGCGTTGGCCCCCGAGCGCTGGAGCTGCGACCAGTGGACGTTGTTCAGCCCGGAGATCCCCCGCCAGCTCGTCGGGTCCAGACCGAGCATGGCCGTGATGGCCAACGTGATCGCCGCACCGTGCGAGACGACGACGAGCGTGTCCTTCTCGTCCAGCGTGTCGGCATGCTCGGTCACGGCCTCGACCATGCGGGCCGCGACGTCGGCCCGCGACTCGGCCCCCGCACGTGCGGGCTCCTCGCCTCGGCGCCACGCCGCGTACTCGTCGGGCCAGCGCTCGGCGAGCTCCTCGCCCGTCATGCCCTCCCACTCGCCGAACCCGCGCTCGCGCAGACGCTCGTCGAGCGCGACGGGCAGGCCCGTCGCCTTCCCGTAGTACCCCGCGGTCTCGGCAGCCCGTGTCAGGTCCGACGCGACGACGACCGTCGCGGCGTGCGCGGCCGCGAGCGACCGTGCCCCCTGCTCGGCCTGCCAGTGGCCCACGGCGTCCAGCGGGATGTCGACCTGCCCCTGGAGGCGCATGGCCGCGTTGTACTCGGTGCGCCCGTGGCGCAGGAAGACGACGGTGCGAGCGCTCACGCCTGCGCGTCCTCCGCGAGGTGGATGGAGCCGTCGGACACGGCATCCTCGGACGAGGATCCGTCGCCGCCACGTGCGTCCTCGGGCAGCTCGATGACGGGGCAGTCCTTCCAGAGGCGCTCGAGCGCGTAGTAGACCCGGTCCTCCGAGTGCTGGACGTGCACGACGATGTCGCCGAAGTCGAGCAGGACCCAGCGAGCCTCCGACTTGCCCTCGCGGCGGATGGGCTTGACCCCGACCTTGTGCAGCTCTTCCTCGACGGCGTCCACGATCGCGGACACCTGCCGCTCGCTCGTCCCCGAGGCGATCAGGAAGACGTCCGTGAGCACGAGCTGCTCACTGACGTCCAGGGCGATGATCTCTTCGGCCTTGCGGTCCGATGCGGCGCGAGCCGCGATCACCGCAAGCTCGACAGCGCGTTCCGTTGCAGTCACGACTCTCCGTGTGTTTGTCTCGGGGCCTGTCAGGAGGACAGGCCGTGGTGGTACGTGGGGCTCGAGGCCAGCGCCTCGATGCCGACCGGGGCGGCGGGCTCGGCGATGCTCGGCCCTTCGCCCAGGAGGAGCTTCCAGATCAGCAGCCCGAGGACGAAGGCCACGGCGATGAGGATCAGGTAGTGCAGCCAGGTGTACGCGTGCCCCGGGGGCCGCTCGTCGACCGCGTCGTCCTCGTCGTCGTCCGTGCCACGAGCCGCAGGGCTCTGGCGGGTGCTCCCGGCGAGGGGGAACGGCGAGGGCTCGTCGGGTCCCTGTGACGCGGGGCTCGGCGTCCCCGGGAACGGGGAGACCGGTGCGGGCTGCTGGCTCGGAGCCGGCGCCTGCGTCTCCCACGGGAGGGCGGCGCGGGCGGGCTCCGGGGACTGCTGCGCGAGCCCGCTCGGCGTGCTCTGCTCCCAGGGCAGTGCCGCGGGAGCGGGGGCCGGGGTCGCGGCGGCGCGCGGCGTCTCGGGTGCCGGGGTACGCGAGGACACCGACTCCCGCGCGGGCGGGAAGGGCGAGGACGGCTGCGCCGGGGGGAACGGCGAGGGCGCGTTCTGGGGCGCCGGGTCCGGAGCCGGCGCTCGCGTCGACCCCGCGAAGGGCGACGGAGCGGTCGACGGGGCCCGCATGCTCTGGCGGACCGGGGGCGTCATCCCTGGAGGCGGGGTCTGCGCGGGGCGGATCGCGACCCGCTCGGCCGTCTCCTGGATCGGCGTGAGCCGACCGGTCTCGTCGACGCCACGCATGCCACCCGTCATCGAGGGCGGCCGGACGACAGGCGCCTGCGTCGAGGGCCCGTCGGCGGGCGTCGGTGCGGACACGTCGCGCATCGACCGCCTCGACGGCGGCGGGCCTGCCGGGGCCTGGGCCGGCGGCGGTGCGTAGCCGCCCGGCGCGGGCGGCGCAGCTCCTGCCGCTTGCTCGGCCGCCGCGGCTTCACGCTCGCGGATCTCTCGGCGCGTCAACGGGCGGACGGGCTGCATGCTCCCGTGCTGATCACTCATGATGCTGATCCTCTGTACAGGCCGTGCTTCGCGATGTACTGGACGACTCCGTCCGGCACCAGGTACCAGACCGGCTGGCCGGCCTCCGCCCGCTGCCGACAGTCGGTCGACGAGATGGCGAGCGCCGGGATCTCCAACGTGGAGACGACCCCGGGCGGCAGGCTGTCGACGCTGAGCCGGTGCCCCGGACGGGAGACCGCCACGAAGTGTGCCATCTTCCAGAGGTCGTCGGCATCCTTCCAGGTCAGCATCTGCTCGATCGCGTCGGCGCCGGAGATGAAGTAGAGGTCCGCCTCGGGTCGCTGCTCACGCAGGTCTCGCAGCGTGTCCACGGTGTAGGTGAGCCCCGGGCGGTCGACGTCGACCCGGCTCACGGTGAAGCGCGGGTTGGAGGCCGTCGCGATGACCGTCATGAGGTAACGGTGCTCGGGTGCGGTGACCTTCTGGTGCTGCTTGAAGCTGGGCTTGCCGGTGGGGACGAAGATGACCTCGTCGAGCTCGAAGCGGGCCGCGGCCTCGCTCGCAGCGACGAGGTGGCCGTGGTGGATGGGGTCGAACGTGCCACCCATCACCCCGAGCCGGGGCCGCCTGCTCGCCGTCATCTCCGAAGGATCCACCAGGGCCGGGGTCAGTGGCGGGTACCGACGCTACGGAAGGCGTAGGTCACGAGGAGCAGGCCGACGAGCACACCGAAGGCGACGACACCGAATCCGACGGGCGGGATCGGGAGGTGGGTGACGGCTTCGGCGTTCTCCTGGGCAACCTGTGCGGCAGCAGCGAGCACGATGTCCTCCTACGGGTTCTTGAGCGTGGTGCGTGGTCAGCGGGTGATCGGCGCCGGGCGCTGATCGTCGTCCAGTCTCTCACGGTCGCGCAGGACGGTGAGCAGCATGTGATCAGGGCCGCACGTGGCCGTCGCCGTGCACGACCCACTTGGTCGTCGTGAGCTCCGCGAGACCCATGGGGCCGCGCGCGTGGAGCTTCTGGGTCGAGATGCCGATCTCGGCACCGAGCCCGAACTGCGCCCCGTCGGTGAACCTGGTCGAGGCGTTGACCATGATCGCTGCGGAGTCGAGCTCGGCCACGAACCGCTCCGAGGAAGCCAGGTCGCGGGTCACGATCGCCTCCGTGTGCCCCGAGGTCCAGGTGCGGATGTGCTCGAGCGCGGCGTCCAGGTCCGGGACGACGCGCACCGCGATCTCGGGCGCGAGGTACTCGCGGGCCCAGTCGTCGTCGGTCGCGGCGAGGATCTCGATGCCGTCGGGCGCGAGCTCGGCCGTCCGGGGGTCTCCGTGCAGCACGACACCGGCCCCGGCGAGGGCCGTGAGCGCAGCGGGCAGGAACTGCGGCGCGGCGTCGGCGTGGACGAGCAGCGTCTCGGCCGCGTTGCAGACCCCGACGCGCTGCGTCTTGGAGTTGAGCAGGATCTCCAGCGCGCTGGCCTGGTCGGCAGACGCGTCGACGTACACGTGGCAGTTGCCCACGCCGGTCTCGATGACGGGCACCGTGGACTCGCGGACGACCGTCTGGATGAGGTCCGCTCCCCCGCGCGGCACGAGCACGTCGACGAGGCCGCGCGCGTGCATGAGCGCGACAGCGCCGGGGCGTCCGTGCCGGTCGATCGACTGGACGAGGTCCGCAGGCAGCCCCTGGGCCGCGAGCGCGCGACCGAGGACCTCGACGATGACCTCGTTCGATCGGGCGGCGGCCGAGCCACCGCGCAGGATGACGGCGTTGCCGCTCTTGAGCGCGAGGCCCGCGGCGTCGACGGTCACGTTGGGGCGTGCCTCGTAGATCATGCCGACGACCCCCATGGGCACGCGCACCTGGCGCAGGCGCAGGCCGTTGGGCAAGGTCGAGCCGCGCACGACCTCCCCGACCGGGTCCGGCAGCGCCGCGAGCTCGCGCAGCGCGTCGGCGATCGCGACGATCCGCTCGGGCGTGAGCGCGAGGCGGTCGAGGAGCCCGGCGGACGTGCCGTACTCCCGTCCACGTTCGAGGTCCTGGGCGTTGGCCGCGACGATCTCCGTGGTGGCCGCGACCAGGGCGTCGGCGAGCGCGTGCAGCGCGGCGTCCTTGGTGGCCCGCGTCGCGGTCGCGAGCCTGCGCGAGGCCGTCTTGGCACGGCGTGCCGTCTCCTCGACGTCGCGGGCGACGGACGGCGCGGTGGCCGTGGGGTCGTTCGCCTGCGGGGCGCCCGTGACGGCGGTCGCGGGCTGGTCGAGGTCGGAGGCGGGGCTGAGCGCGGTCATGCGACGAGCCTACGACGCACCCGCGGTGCCTGTCTGCGGCGTCCGGGGGCTGGCGCCGTCATCCGCCGAGCAGCTCCATCTGCGGGTGCCGCTGCCCGCGGACGTCGTCCCGCGGCCAGAGGGCGCCGATCGCCTCGACCTCGTCCGGGCTCAGGCGCACCCGGGCGGCGGCCACGTTCTGCTCGAGGTACGTCCGGCGCTTGGTCCCGGGGATGGGTACGACGTGCTCCCCCTGCGCGAGGAGCCACGCGAGGGCGAGCTGCGCCGTCGTGACCTCGAGCGACGCCGCGACCTCCTCGAGGCGCGCGACGAGGGACCGGTTGTGCGCGAAGTCCTCGCCGCGGTAGCGCGCGTGGGTACGGCGGACGTCGTCGGCCGCGAAGCCCTCGGTCCCGTCGACCGTCCCGGTGAGGATGCCTCGTCCCAGCGGCGAGAACGGCACGAACCCGACGCCGAGCTCGGTGAGCGTGGGCAGCACCTCGTCCTCGGGGTCGCGCGTCCACAGCGAGTACTCGCTCTGGACCGCGGTCACGGGGTGCACCGCGTGCGCGCGGCGGACCGTCTCCGCCGAGGCCTCCGAGAGCCCGACGTGGAGCACCTTGCCGGCCGCGACGAGCTCGGCGAGAGCGCCGACCGTGTCCTCGACCGGTACCTGGGGGTCCACGCGGTGCAGGTAGTAGAGGTCGAGCCGGTCCGTGCCGAGGCGGCCCAGGCTCGCGTCGATCGCGCGGCGCACGTAGGCGGGACGCCCGTCGACGGGCCGCCCGTCGGGGTGCCCGCCGGCAGGCGGGAGGCCCAGCTTGGACGCGATCACGACGGCGTCGCGGTGCGGCCCGAGGACTCGACCGAGCAGCTCCTCGTTGCGACCGTGACCGTAGACGTCAGCCGTGTCGAACAGCGTGACGCCCGCGTCGAGGGCCGCATGCAGGGTGTCGGTCGCCTCGCGCTCGTCGGCCGCGCCGTAGGCGTCGGTCACGGACATGCCGCCGAAGCCGATCGCCGAGACGACGAGGGGGCCGGCGGGCGCGGCGCCGCCGAGGGTGCGGGTGGGAAGGCTCATGGCACGCACCCGATCACCCCGCGGGCCGGCTGGCAACCCTTTCCCCCGGCTCTCTCACATCGCGAGAAGGTGGAGGTCAGGCAGGCTGGAACGCGGCCTGGGTCGTCGGGGTCTCGAGCGCGTCCCGACGGCGCCGCGCGAGCACGTCGTCGAGCACCGAGCAGGCCGTGGCCGCCACCGCGAGGAGCGCGGTGGCCACGATCGCGCCCGCGAGCGCCGCGTCGTGCCCCCGGGTCGCGACGCCGCCGACGAACGCCCCGGTCATCCCGGCGATGCACACGGTCGCCGAGACCCGCTGGGAGACCTGGAGCATCCCGGCGGCGACGCCGTGCTGCCCGGCGGGGGCCCGGTCGAGGGTGAGGGCCTGGTTGGTCGACATGCTCAGCCCCCCCGTGACCCCGGTCAGCACCTGCCCGACGACGAGGCTCACCACCACGAACCGGTCCGGCAGGAGCAGCACGGCCACGAGCATCGCGACCGCGACCGGGACCTTGGCGGCGATCGCGCCGCTCACGCCGGCCCGCCCGAACCGTCGCACGAGCCGCCACGAGAGGTTCGCCGCGACGACCGACGCGAGGGCGCCCGGGGTCGTGACGAGCCCCGCCTCGAACGGGGTCAGTCCCGCCCCTTCCTGGAGGTAGATCATGAGGACGGCCGAGAACCCGAGCGCCGAGCCGAACGTGCACGTCGCCACGAGGCACCCGAGCGCGAACCCCGGCGCCCGGAGCAGCTCGGGCGAGAGCACCGGGCTCCTGCCCGCGCGGGCGTGCCGTCTCTCCCACCCGAACAGTGCCGCCGCACCCACGACGGCCACGCCCGCCCAGGGTGCGCGGGCCGTCGACGAACCCGGCAGGACGAACGGCACGAGCAGGCCGAGCGCGGTCACGGTGAGGAGCACCAGGCCCACGGGGTCGAGCCCAGGAGCCCCTCCGGCCCGTGGACCGGTGCGAGGCACGAAGCGCACGCACAGCGCCGCGGCGGCGAGCGCGAACGGCAGCGTCAGCACCAGGGAGACCCGCCAGCCCGTCGGCCCCGCCACGGCGAGCACGAGCCCGCCGACGAGCGGCGCGATCACGGCCGCGAACGCCCCGGTCGACGCGTAGGCACCCAGGGCGCGCGCACGGTCGGGGCCCGCGAAGTGGTCCTGGAGGAGCCCGATCACCTGCGGGTTGGCCATGCCCGCCCCGATCCCCTGGACCAGGCGGGCCACGACCAGCACGTCCGCGTCCTGTGCGCTCGCGCTCACGACGCTCGTGAGCGCGAACAGGACCAGCCCGGTCACGAGGAGCCACGCGCGCCCGTACCGGTCCCCCAGACGCCCGGCGGGCACCAGCGCGAGCCCGAAGGTCAGCGAGTATCCCGCGAGGATCCACTGGAGCTGGGCCGTGCTCGCCCCGAGACCGTCGCGCAGCGCGGGCACCGCGACCGTGAGGACCGCGGAGTCGAGGAGGGTCGTGAAGCCCGTGGCCAGGCAGACGAGCAGGACGCGGGTCTGGAGCGGTGTCCGAGAGCGTTCGGCGGTCACGGCGTCCCGGCGTCCGCGAGCGCGCGACGCCCCGGGATGGCCGCGACCAGCTCGCGCGTGTACTCCTCGCGCGGGTCGAGGAGGATCCGGTCGGCCGTCCCCGTCTCGACGAGACGACCCCGGTGCATCACGCCCACGTGGTCGGCGACCTGCCGGACCACCGCGAGGTCGTGCGAGATGAAGAGGTACGCCAGCCCGTGCTCGGCCTGGAGCGCGCTCAGCAGGTCGAGGATCTGGGCCTGGACCGAGACGTCGAGCGCCGAGACCGGCTCGTCGAGGACCACGAGGTCGGGACGCAGCGCCAGGGCGCGCGCGATCGCGACCCGCTGACGCTGGCCGCCCGACAGCTCCCGCGGCCCCCGCCCCAGCGCGGCCGCCGGGAGCGCGACCTGGTCGACGAGCTCTCGCACCCGGGCCCGGCGCGCGCGGGCGTCTCCCACCTTGTACGCGCGCAGCGGCTCCTCGACGATCTGCTCGACCGTGAAGCGCGGGTCGAGGGACGCGTACGGGCTCTGGTAGACGACCTGGAACCGTCGACGGAGCCTGCGCAGCTCCTCGCCGCGGGCCGCCGTGAGATCGGTCCCGTCGAGCACCAGGGAACCGCCCGTCGGCTGCTCGAGGCGCAGCACCAGTCGCGCGGTCGTGCTCTTGCCCGAGCCCGACTCGCCCACGAGCGCGAACGTCTGTCCGGCGTGCAGGTCGAAGCTCACGTCGTCGACCGCGACCAGCGAGCGCGCCGCGGCCCCGCGCGGCAGCAGGAACTCCTTGCGCAGCCCCCGCGCCTCGAGGAGCGGGGCCGACGACGCGACCTGCGTGCCGTCGTCGGGCCTGGCGGCCGACCGTGACGTGGGCCGCGCGGCGACCCCCGACCCCAGGCGGGTGCTCGCGAGGCTCGGCGCGGCCGCGATGAGCTCGCGCGTGTACGGGTGCTGCGGGTCCGCCAGGACGCTGCGCGCGGGACCCTCCTCCACGACCCGGCCGTGCCGCAGGACCACGATGCGGTCCGCACGGTCGGCGGCCACCCCCAGGTCGTGCGTGATGAGGAGCACCGCCGTGCCGAGCGTCGAGCGCAACAGCTCGATGTGGTCGAGGATGCGGCGCTGGACCGTGACGTCGAGCGCGCTCGTGGGCTCGTCGGCGATCACGAGGTCGGGCCCGGCAGCGATCGCGATCGCGATGAGGACGCGCTGGCGCATGCCGCCCGAGAGCTGCGACGGGTACTGCCGGGCGCGAGCGGCCGGGTCGTCGAGGCCCGCCTTCTCCAGGAGCTCGACCGCGCGGCCTCGCGCCTCGCGACGACGTGCGAGGCCGTGGATCACGAGGACCTCCGCGACCTGGTCGCCCACTCGCTGGACCGGGTTGAGGGAGACGGTCGGGTCCTGGGGCACCAGGCCGATCCTGCGCCCGCGGACCTCGCGCCACTCGCCCTCGCCCAGCCCTGTCAGGTCCTGCCCGCGGAACCGGATCGTGCCCGACGTGCGGCGACCACCGCGCGGCAGCAGGTTGATGACCGCGTGGGCCGTGGTGCTCTTGCCGGAGCCCGACTCGCCCACGAGCGCGACGACCTCGCCCGCACGGACCTGGAGCGAGACCCCGTCGACGGCGGGCGCGTCACCTCCCGTCGTCGTGCGGTAGCCGACGTGCAGGTCCTGGACGTCCAGCAGGACGTCGTCGCGCACGGGGACGCTCATCGGTCCTCTCCGTCCTTCTCGAGCGATCGGGAGATGCGGTTGGCCGACAGCACGACCGCGACGATCACGAGCCCCGGCAGCGTCGTGAGCCACCACGCGGACGCGAGGTAGTCGCGCCCGCCGGACACCAGCGCGCCCCACTCCGGGGTCGGCGGCGCGGCCCCGTAGCCCAGGAAGCTCAGCGCCGAGATCGCGAGGACGGACGACCCCAGCTCGAGCGCGGTCAGCGCGACCACCGGGCCCGCCGAGTTGGGCAGGACGTGACGGCGCAGCACCGTGTACCAGCGCACACCCGACGCACGGGCGGCCTCGACGTACGTCGTCGACGACGTCCGCAGCGCCTCCGCACGCATCACGCGCGCGAACGCCGCGATCGTCGTGATGCCGACCGCGATCGCCACCTTGACCGTGCCGAACCCCAGCACCGTGATGATCGCGAGCGAGAGCAGCAGGCTCGGCACCGCGAGCAGCACGTCGACGACACGCCCCACGACGTCGTCGACCCACCCCCGCAGGAAACCCGCGAGCAGGCCCAGCAGCGAGCCGACCGACAGTCCCAGCGCGACCGCGATCACGGTCGCGCTCAGCGACAGCCACGAGCCGTGCACGACCCGGGCGTACACGTCACGCCCCAGGTGGTCCGTGCCGAACAGGTGCTCCGCGCTCGGCGCCTGCAGACGGTCCGTCGGGACCCCCGTGATCGGGTCCTGCGACGCGAAGACGCCCGGCGCGAGCGCCCACGCGACCACGAGCAGCAGGAACAGCACCGCGAGCAGCAGGCCGGGGCGGCGCAGCACCGCGAGCCCCGCCCGGCCGAGCGTGTGAGCCGACGAGCGCACTCCCCTGGTGCGCCGGTGCGCGGCCTCGAGCGGGGCCGGGACGGCGAGGGACGCACGCGCGTCCGGCGCGTCGGGCCCGGCCGGCGCGGACGCCTCCGGGGACAGCGTCTCCGGGACGGTGTAGATGTCGAGTCGTACGGTCATGATGTCCTCCTCCGTGCCCTCACGCCGCGGCGGAGGGCTGGCGGGTGGTGATCCGGGGGTCGAGCACGGGATAGAGCAGGTCCACCAGCAGCGTCACGACGACGAAGACCACGGCCGAGAAGACCACGATCGCCTGGACCACGGGCACGTCCTGCTGGTTGACCGCGGTCACCGTCAGGCGACCGACACCGGCCCGGGAGAAGACCGTCTCGGTCACGACCGCACCGGCCAGGAGCCCCCCGACCGTCACACCGAGTACCGTGAGCGCGGGGATGGAGGCGTTGCGCAGGGCGTGACCGAAGTGCACGCGGGCCCGCCCCGCCCCCTTGGCCCGGGCGGTCTCGACGTAGGGCTCGGTCAGGGTCTGGCGCAGGCTGCGCGAGAGGACCTGCGCGAACGCGGCGCTCGCGGGGATCGCGAGCGTGAACGCCGGCAGGACGAGGCTCTCGAAGCCCTCGTTCCCCATGGCGGGGAACAGCCTCAGCTCGAACGAGAACCACTGGAGCAGGAGCAGCCCCACCCAGAACGTCGGCAACGAGATGCCCAGGGCCGGCAGGGAGGCGAGCGTGTGCCGGAGCCAGCGGGCGCGCGGGTAGGTGCTCGCGAGCGCGAGCGCCGCTCCTCCGGCGAGCGCGAGACCCAGCGCGAGGGCCGTGAGCTGCAGCGTGGGGGGCAGTGCCTCTGCCAGGAGCTTCGTGGCGGGCGCCCCCGACGAGAAGGAGCGCCCGAAGTCCAGGTGCAGCGCGCCCCAGAGACCGTGCGCGTACTGGACCAGGACGGGGCGGTCGAGCCCCTGCTCGGCACGCAGGCGTGCGACGAGCTCGGGGTCCGAGAGATCGCCGTCGGCTCCGGCCGCCTTGATCGAGGCCGCGTCGCTCGGCAGGACGTAGAGCAGGAAGAAGGAGATGGTGAAGGCCGCCCAGAGGACGAAGCCCCCCTGCCCCAGGCGGCGGGCGATGTACCGGCCCATGGTCGGCTCCTCTCGGGTGGTGACGCGCGGGTGGTGACGCGCAGGTGGTCGGTCGCGGGAGCACCGGCTCGGCGG
>NZ_JBHUAD010000009.1:0-35893 GCF_042789955.1 Oerskovia sp. NPDC056781 | reverse complement strand
GTCCCGTTCGTGGACGGCCCCTGCGGGCGCTCACGGGCCCGCACAGGCGGCGTCCCGCTAGCCGCACGGGGCGCCGCTCCGCGGCCGGGTCCCCGGTGCGCGCAGTCACGAGGGCTAGGCTCTGCCCTCGTGACTGACACCCAGGGGGACGACCGGCCGATCGACGGCGCCGACGGTGCAGGGCACGGGAACCGGGCGACGGCAGGCGGGAGCGCGGTCCGGCACGTCCGGACGCGGCGCGAGCACCGCGCCCTGCGGGCGGTCGGGCTCGTCACGACGGCGGTCCTCGCGTTCGGGGCCTCGGGCGCGACGTCCGTGCTCGTCAGGACGCTGGGGAACGTCGAACAGGTCGACAACAAGGAGCTCGTGGCACCCGAGACCGAGCGCCCGCCGGCTCCGGTACCCGACCCCGAGGACCCGCTCGCCGGGCTCCCCGTGAACCTGGTGCTGATCGGTTCGGACGACCGGTCCGGGGCGAACGCCGACATCGGAGGAGCCGAGGAGGGCATGCGCTCGGACACCACGATGCTCCTGCACATCTCGGCCGACCGCTCGCGGGTCGAGCTGGTCTCGGTGCCGCGCGACCTGAGGATCGCCATCCCGTCGTGCACGGTCACGGGAGGAGGGACGACGCGGGCGTCGTCCCAGGCGACGTTCAACGAGGCGTTCTCCCGGGGCTGGGTCGGCGGCAAGGACCTCGCGTCGGCGGCGACGTGCACGCAGATGACGATCGAGCAGATGTCAGGGGTGCGGACCGACGGCTTCATGGTCGTGGACTTCGCGGGCTTCCAGACCATGGTCGACGCCCTCGACGGGGTGCCGATGTGCATCCCCGAGGACATGGACGACAACGAGTCGAACCTTCACCTCACCGCAGGGACGCAGACCCTGACGGGGGCTCAGGCGCTCGCGCTCGCACGAGCCCGGCACGGGCTGAGCGACGGGTCCGACACCTACCGCATGGGTCGTCAGCAGGCGCTGCTCGCGGCGATGACGAAGTCGGTCCTCTCCCAGAACGTCCTCACGGACCTGCCCAACCTGCTCCAGTTCCTGGACGCCGCGACGAGCTCGCTCTCGATCAGCGGAGGGGTCGACCTCAAGGGGCTCGCGTTCTCGCTGCGGTCGGTGCGCCCCGACGCGGTGACGTTCTTGACGATCCCGTCGGGCCCCCAGCCGGGCAACGTCAACCGCGTGGTCCTGACGGCGGAGGCCGAGGACGTGTGGGCGCGGGTCGTGGCGGACCAACCCGTCGTCCCGGAGGTGGAGGCGCCGCCCGCGCCGACCCCGCCCCAGGGACCGAGCACGCCGACCGGAGCCGACCCGGTCGTCCCGCCGGTTCCGACGACCCCCGTCGACCCCCTGGCCGACCGCAAGCCTGGTGTGGCGATCACCTCGGCGGACGCCCAGGCCGCCTGCTGAGCGCGCGGGACGCGGTCCCGGGCGTCCCGGTGGCTAGGAGGGGTCCGTGCTGCCCGACGACGGCGTGCCGGGCGCCCCGTCCGTCTCACCCGACGGGTTCTCGCGCGGGGCGTCGTCGTCCGACGTGCTGCGCGGCTCTCCTGAGGCGCCACCGGGGGTGGGGCCCGTCGTCGGGCCCTGGTCCGTGCTCTCGCCGCGCGCCTCGCGTCGCCGCTGCTGCTCGAGCTTCCACAGGAAGTCCGGGTCGTCGTCCGGGGCCAGCGGTGCCGCCGGGCGTCGTCGTGCTCCTGGGCGGGCACGACCCGGGGCGGGGGCGCCGCCCGCGGTCGCGTGCCGGGCACGCTGGGTGCGCGAGACGATGATCCAGGCGAGCGGCCCGACGAAGGGCAGGAAGACGATCATCACGATCCACAGGCCCTTGGGGATCCCGCTCCGGTCGTTCTCGTCGCTCGTGGCGCAGTCGGAGAGGGCGTAGACCGCGAGGCCTACGGCGAGCAGAGTCAGCAGGACGCGGGACATGACCCCAGCCTATGCGTCCTGGCAACCCGGAGGCACGAGAGGGCGCGGTTCTGTGCACCCAGGTCGGGCGCCTACCCTGGACGGGTGCCTATGGTCATCTACTCCGCGCTGCGCCTGGCGATCTTCGCGGTCCTCTTCGTCGTCCTGTACGCCCTGAACCTGGGCCACTGGGTCGTGTGCGCGGTCATCGCGGCCGTCCTGGCGTTCCTGGTCTCCTACCTCGCGCTGCGCGGCCCCCGCGAGCGCGCCGCGCAGTACCTCGCCGACCGCGCCGCACGGCGCAAGGCGACCGGCGAGCAGTTCTCGCGCGAGATCGAGGACGACGCGGCGTTCGAGGACGCCGTCGTGGAGGCGGCCGAGACGGCCGGGTCGACCGACCCTGCCGACCGTGCCGACCCTGCCGACGGGCGCACCGACCGCACGGGTCGCGCCCAGGCCCCGAACGCCTAGAGCGCGAGCCCCAGCCCCAGCAGCACCCCGTACCCGAGCTCGAACATCCCGGTCCCTGCGAGGACCGGGACGAGCAGCGGCCCGCGGGCCCCGGCGACGACGGGCAGCGTCAGCAGCACCGCGGGCAGCAGCAGGAGCAGCACGAGCAGCGACCACGGCGCGGCGAACGCGCACACCACGCCCAGCAGGAGCGGGACCCAGATCATGGCCACGTACGCGCGCCGGGCCCGGAAGTCGCCGAGGCGCACGGCGACGGTGCGCTTTCCCGCGAGCACGTCCGTGGGGATGTCCCGCACGTTGTTGATCATCAGGAGCGCGCACGCGAGCAGGCCCACGGCCACGGCTCCGACCCCCGCGACCCACGTCACCCGGTCGGCCTGCGTGTACGTCGTGCCGAGGACCGCGACGAGCCCGAAGAACACGAACACCCCGACCTCGCCGAGGCCCCGGTACCCGTAGGGGTTCTTGCCACCGGTGTAGAACCATGCGGCGACGATCGCGAGGGCCCCGACGGCCAGGAGCCACCAGTGCCCCGTGAGGACCACGAGGCCCAGGCCCAGCACCGCCGCGACGCCGAAGCACGCGAACGCCGCGTTGCGCACCTGGGACGCGAGCGCCGCTCCCGACGCGGTGAGCCGCATGGGCCCGACCCGGTCGACGTCCGTCCCGCGCACCCCGTCCGAGTAGTCGTTCGCGTAGTTCACCCCGACCTGCAGCGCGAGCGCGACGCCCAGCGCCAGGAGGGCAGGCCAGAACGCGAAGGAGTCGACCTGGGCGGCAGCGCCCGAGCCGACGAGGACGGGTGCGGCCGCCGCGGGGAGGGTGCGCAGGCGTGCGCCTGCGACCCATTCGGCAGAGGTGGCCATGGTGCTCCGTTCAGTGGGTGCGTGGTGCTGTGCGGGTGGCGAGATCGGTCACGGCCGCCCGGTCGATCTTGCCCGGCCCGCGTCGGGGCAGGTCTGCCACGACGAACAGGTCGCGAGGTGCGGCGGGCGGTCCCAGCGTAGTCGCGACGGCGTGGCGGGCACGGGCCAGCAGGTCGGGCGCGTGCGCACCGACCCCGCCCGGCCCGGCCGACGGGCGCGCCTCCACGACCGCGACGACGCGCTGCCCCCACTCGTGGTCGGGGACACCGACCACGCAGACCTCGCCGAGGCCCTCGACGTCCGCGAGCGCACGCGCGAGCACGGCCTCGACCGCGGCCGGGGCCACGTTGACCCCGCCCGTCACGATCACGTCGTCCGCACGCCCGAGCACCGTGAGCGCCCCGTCGGGCCCGAGCGAGCCCAGGTCGCTCGTGCGCAGCCACCGGGTCCCGTCGGGGTCGGTGCGGAACGTGGCGGCCGTGAGCGCCTCGTCACCCAGGTACCCCGTGGCCAGCACGGGGCCCGAGATCTCGACGACCCCTGCGGCATCGGGCGGGAGCCGGTGCCCCGTCGACCCGTCGACGACCCGCACCCGCACGCCCGCGAGCGGGACGCCGTCGTACACGCAGCCGCCGCTCGTCTCCGTCATGCCGTAGGTGGTCACGACCCGGGCCCCCGCCTCGCGCGCGGTCGTGAGGAGCGCGGGCGACGCCGCCGCGCCGCCGAGGAGGATCGCGTCGAACGAGAGCAGCGCGTCGAGCGCGGCGGCGCTCCCGGGGCCGGGGTGCAGGAGGCGGTGGAGCTGGGTCGGGACGAGGGAGACGTACCGGCGGCCTGCGTCCATGCGGGCCGCGGCGGCGGCGAACCCGTGCGCGGTGAACGGGGAGTCCAGGTCTGCGGTCACGAGCCTCGTCCCGGCGACGACCGACCGCAGCACGACCTGGAGCCCGGCGACATGAGCGGGGGGCAGGGTCAGGAGCCACTGCGCGTCCCCGCCGAGACGTTCGTGCGTCGCCCGCGCGGACGCGACGAGCGCGTCCGCGCTCAGGGCGACCTCGCGGGGCAGCCCTGTCGAGCCCGAGGTGCGCAGCACGAGCGCGGTGCCGTCGGGCAGCGGACCCGAGAACGCGAGCGGGGAGGGTGCGATCGCCGGCCCGCGCCCGCTCAGTGCGGCCGAGACCGCGGCCCGCAGGTCCGCGACGTCGGCAGGTGCGGTTCCCTCGGCGCGTGGCATCCCTCCAGCGTAGATCGCGCCGTAGTGTGACGAGGAACCAGCGGGACCGACGAGCGTGAGGGCACGGATGGACAGGGTGAGGATGTCGCGGGCCCGGTGGGCGGCGACGGTGGTGGCAGGACTGCTGGTGCTCTCCGGTTGCGGCAGCGGCGCGTCGACCGACGCCCCGACGAGGACCGTCCCGGCCTCGGTCGACGCGACCAAGGCCTCTCCGCCCGCACCCGTCGTGCCTGTCGCGTGGCCGCTCACGGGAGTCCCCACGGAGACCGTGGGCGAGCGCCCGGCCGTGGCCGTGAAGATCGAGAACCTTCCGGCGGCCCGCCCGCAGACCGGGCTGGACCAGGCCGACATGGTCTGGGAGGAGGTGGTCGAGGGCGGGATCACCCGGTTCGTCGCGGTCTTCCACTCCCAGGTCCCGGAGACCGTCGGGCCCATCCGGTCCGTGCGACCCATGGACCCGTCGATCTTCGGCCCGACCGCGGGCGTCCTCGTCTACAGCGGCGGGCAGCCGCCCTTCGTCGCGGCGGTCGGTGACGCAGGCCTGCAGTCGATCGTCCACGACGAGGGCGACGACGGCTTCTTCCTCAAGAAGGGCAAGAGGGCGCCGCACAACCTGTACGGAACCATGGCCGACTTCCTCGCGCAGGCCGAGGGCGACCGCAAGGCCCCACCCGCTCAGTTCGCGCACACCCGGACCCAGGGGCAGGGCACGGCCACGGTGGCCGGTGCGCCCGTCGCGCTCCTCGACGTCAGGCTGACCCACTCGAGCCGGGCCCAGTGGCAGTGGGGCACCGCGGAGAACGCGTTCCTCCGGAGCGAGGGCACGACCCCCGCGGTCTCGTCCGAGGGAGAGCGTCTCTCCGCCGCGAACGTGGTCGTGCTGAGCGTCGAGATGGTCAACACCAAGTTCGTGGACCCGGCGGGGACTCCGGTGCCGGAGACCAAGCTCGTCGGCACGGGGGAGGGGCTCGTGGCGAGCGGAGGCAAGCAGGTCGCGGTGACGTGGTCCAAGGACGCGGTCGAGTCGCCGTTGGTCCTCACGGGGCCCGACGGCGCCCCCGTCCTCCTGGAGCAGGGCACGACCTGGGTCGAGCTCGTCCCGCGCGGGTCCGGGAGCTACGCGGTCAGCTGACGGTCGTCACGGGGCGCTCGCCCGTCGGGGCGTCCAGGCGTCCAGGACGTCCTCGAGTGCTGCGAGCCGGTCGAACCCTCCGCCGGCGACGAAGTGTCCGCCGCCCTCGACGACCGTCAGGTCGGCGTCGAGGACGCGGGCGAGGGTCTCGGTGAGGCGTCGCGGGACGACAGGGTCGTCGTCGGCGACGACGACGTGCCGACGCCGGCTGCGGGCGACGACGGCGCCCGGGTCGAGGGGACGCTCGACGAAGTGGTCGACCTCGGGGATGCCGGGGACCTCCTCGACGAAGCCGGCGACCAGGGCGAGGCCCCCGAGCCGCCACTCGTCCTGCCGGGCGGCGAGGTGCTGGAGGATGCTGACGCACCCCAGGCTGTGCCCCACGAGCACGGTCCCCTCGTCGAGGGGACCGATCGCGTCGGCGAGGGCGTCGAGCCACGCGTCGAGGTCCGGCGCCTGCGAGCGCGGCAGGTCGGGCACGAGGACCTCGACGCCGTGAGGCGTGTAGCGGTCGCGGACCGCTCCGAACCAGTGGTTGTCGGAGGAGGCCCCCAGACCGTGCACGACCACGATCCGGGTCACGGGCGGGGGAGCGTCCAGGGGCTGCGCGACGGGCAGGTCGGTCGTCGCGGCGTCGTCGTCGAGAACGGTCATGCTGGGAACGCTATCGCCTGTCGCGCCGGCCGCGGGCCGCCCGCCACGGGCCGGGGTCGCGACGCACGGGTCAGCGGCTCATCCTCCCGGGGGAGGACCCGCTCACCCCTGAGGCTGACCACGAGGGCGCGAGGTCGAGCCGGTGGGCCGATGTGGTCATCGTGGGGTACGCGGGAACGTAGAGGCATGGCAACGATGAACCCCACCCAGAGCCCGTTCGAGCCCACGTCCACGGTCACCCCGTTCCCGCCCTCGATCGCCCCCACCCGCCCTGCCCTGCGCTCCGAGGACGACGACGAGACCGGCGCACGTCCGGCCGCGTCCGTCGGACCGGTCGTCGTCTCGATCGTCCTGCTGTTCGGGCTCGCGGTCGCGGTGGCCTTCGCGGGCCGCGGCATCGTCCAGATGCTCGCCACGTTCGCGTCCGGGTCCTGACCCTCGTCCCGGCCGCGCGGTCCGGCGACGGAGGTCCCCGTCCCGTGCCGTCCGACCCGGCCCTCGCGTCAGAAGTAGTACGGGAAGTCGTCCCACTGCGGGTCCCGGCGCTCGAGGAACGCGTCGCGCCCCTCGACGGCCTCGTCGGTCATGTACGCCAGGCGTGTGGCCTCGCCGGCGAAGACCTGCTGGCCCGCGAGCCCGTCGTCCGCGAGGTTGAACGCGAACTTGAGCATGCGGATCGCCTGCGGTGACTTGGTCGCGATGACCCGTGCGTACTCGAGCGCCAGCGGTTCGAGGTCCGCGTGGTCCGCGACCTCGTTCACGGCACCCCACTCGTAGGCGTCCTGGGCCGAGTACTCGCGGGCGAGGAAGAAGACCTCGCGGGCGCGCTTCTGTCCGACCTGCCGGGCGAAGAGCGCCGACCCGTAGCCTGCGTCGAACGAGCCCACGTTGGCGTCGGTCTGCTTGAACCGGGCGTGCTCGCGGCTCGCGATGGACAGGTCCGCGACGACGTGCAGCGAGTGCCCGCCGCCCGCGGCCCAGCCGTTGACCACGGCGATGACGACCTTGGGCATGGTCCGGATGAGGCGCTGGACCTCGAGGATGTGGAGCCGCCCGGCCTTGGCGGGGTCGATCGCGTCGGCCGTCTGGGCGTCCTCGCTCGTCGTGTACCGGTAGCCGTCACGCCCCCGGATGCGCTGGTCGCCGCCCGAGCAGAACGCCCAGCCGCCGTCCTTGGCCGAAGGGCCGTTGCCTGTCAGGAGGACCGTGCCGACGTCGGAGGTCATGCGTGCGTGGTCGAGGACCCGGTAGAGCTCGTCCACGGTGTGCGGGCGGAACGCGTTGCGCACCTCGGGCCGGTGGAACGCGACGCGGACCACGGGCAGGTCGCGCTCGTGCGCCTCGCCGTCGCGCGTGCCTCGTTCGACACCGCGGTGGTACGTGATGTCGGTGAGCCCCTCGAACCCGGCGACGGTGCGCCAGGCCTGGGGGTCGAACGTCTCGGACACCTGTGCGGGGATGCTGCTCACGACCGTCACCCTAGCCGCCCGGGACGCGGAACAGGGCCCGGGCCGCGGTGGTGGGGGCCGGCGGGCGCCGGGGGCGGTCCTCGTGCCCTACGGTGTGGTGGTGAGGACCTTGGGGTCTTGACGGCGGTGCGCGCAGTCGTGTAATTCGGTGGAGCCCTTTCTGTGCTCAAGATCATGTCGCAGGTCCTCGTCGTGGGGGATCGTCGGCCTCGAAACCTCCCGAAGGAAGTCACTGATGGCTCCAGAGACCGAGAAGCACGTCCCCCGCAGGCAGGCCCGGGGCACGCAGCGCCGTGACACCATCGTGTCGGCCGCCGCCGAGCTGATCCTGCGCGACGGTCCGTCGAGCGTGACGCACCGGTCCGTGGCCGCGCAGGCGGACGTCCCCCTCGCGGCGACGACGTACTACTTCTCGGGCCTCGACGACCTGCTCGCGGCGGCGGGCCAGCGCATCGTCCGCGACTGGGCGGACCGCGCCCAGGCGATCGGCCACGCGGTCGCGGACGCGGTCGCCGACGGCGGGGTCGACGCACTGAGCACGCGGTCGCGCGCGCTCCTGCTCGTGGACGCCGTGCTCCCGCCGGGGGATCACGGAGAGCTGCTCGGCTTCTACGAGCACGTGGTCAGCGCGGGACGCAGCCCGGTGCTCGCGACCGCGTTCGCGCAGGGCCGAGGAGAGCTCGACGTCGTCGTCGACGAGCTGCTCGCGCAGCTCGGTGTCCGGTTCTCCGCCGTCCTGCTGATCGCGGTCGTGGACGGCGCGGCGGTCACCGCGCTGTGCGAGGGGCGCAACGTGCGCGACCTCGCGGTGGACTGCGTCACCGAGCTGCTCGGCACCTCCTGACGCGCGGCTAGCGCCGCCCCGGGGCCCGGTCCGGAGATAGCCTGTGACCGTGCCTCCCACGCCCCTCTCGACCCCGAGCCCCCGTCTCGTCGCCTGGTCGACGCCCCTGCGCACCCGCTTCCGCGGCCTCGACGCGCGCGACGGTCTGCTCGTGCGGGGCGAGGCCGGCTGGGCCGAGTTCTCGCCCTTCTGGGAGTACGACGACGCCGAGTCCGGCGCGTGGTTGCGAGCGGCGCGGGAGGCGGCGGACGTCGGCTGGCCGGCGCCCGTCCGGGCGAGCGTGCCGGTCAACGTCACGGTCCCGGCGACGGACGCCCAGCGCGCGCACGACATCGTGACGTCGTCCGACGGATGCCGGACCGCGAAGGTCAAGGTCGCGCAGCGCGGCGGAGACGGAGTCGTCGAACCCGTCGACCGGGAGATCGCGCGCGTCGAGGCCGTCCGGGACGCCCTGGGGCCGGGCGGTCGGATCCGGGTCGACGCCAACGGTGGCTGGGAGCTCGACGAGGCCCTGCGGAGACTGCCCCTGCTCGACCGCGCTGCCGGCGGGCTCGAGTACGTCGAGCAGCCGTGCGCGAGCGTCGAGGACCTCGCCGCGGTGCGCCGCGCCACGTCGGTCCTGGTGGCCGCCGACGAGTCGATCCGCCGCGCCGAGGACCCGCTGGCGGTGCTGCGGGCCGATGCCGCGGACGTCGTCGTGCTCAAGGTCCAGCCGCTCGGCGGCGTCCGGGCCTGCCTCGACCTGGCCGAGCGGGTCGGGTTGCCCGTGGTCGTCTCGTCCGCGCTCGAGTCCTCGGTCGGGCTGGCTGCCGGGCTGGCGCTCGCGGCAGCTCTTCCCGAGCTGCCCTTCGCGTGCGGTCTCGCGACGTCCCAGCTGCTGACGCGCGACGTGGTCGACGAGCCGCTGCTGCCTGTGGACGGTGAGATCGTGGTCCGTCGCCCGGAGCCGTCGGCAGCCGCTCTCGCGCGTGCGTCCGCGGACCAGGTCACGGCCGACCGGTGGATCGAGCGGTACCGGCGCGTGGGCGCCCTCCTGGACGGAGCAGCGGCATGAGCGCCGCCGCCGCGTCGGTCCCCCCGCTCCTGCCCCCTGCGGTCGCGGCGGCCCGCGAGATCGTCGCCGGCCTCGTCGCGGACGGGGTGCGTGACGTCGTCGTGTCGCCGGGGTCCCGCAGCGCGGCGCTCGCCTACGCGTTCGCCGCGGCCGACGCGGCGGGCCTGCTCACGCTGCACGTGCGCATCGACGAGCGGGCGGCCGCATTCCTGGCCCTGGGGCTCTCGCGCGGGTCGCGGACGACCGAGGGACCGGACGGGCTGCTCCCGGTCGCCGTGGTGACCACGTCGGGGACGGCCGCCGCCAACCTGCACCCGGCGGTGCTCGAGGCGCACCACGCGGGGGTCCCGCTCGTGCTTCTCACGGCCGACCGGCCGCACGAGCTGCGCGGCACGGGGGCGAACCAGACGACGGACCAGGTCGGGCTGTACGGGTCCGCGGTCCGCCAGGCGGCCGACGTCCCGGCGCCCGACGGGCGGCAGGGGGAGCTCGGAGACCTGCGCGCGGTCCTCGTCCGGGCGCTCGCCGCTGCCCGCGGGACCCGCTCCCGGTATCCGGGACCGGTGCACCTCAACCTGGCGTTCCGTGAGCCCCTCGTTCCTCCGGCGGCGCTGGGAGCGATCCCGGCCGGTACCGACGCGAGCCACCCGTCGCCCAGGAGGACCCTCGTGGCGGGGGTGCGCGACGACGTCGGGCCGTGGCCGCTCGACCCGTCGCGGGCGACCGTGCTCGTCGCGGGCGACGGCGCGGGGGCGGACGCGCGACGGCTCGCCGAGGCGCGGGGCTGGCCCCTGCTCGCCGAGGCGTCGTCGGGGGCCGCTGCGGGCAGCCACGCGATCGCGGCGCACCGGCTCGTGCTGGGCGTGCTGGGGGAGCAGGTCGAGCGCGTCGTCGTCATGGGTCGCCCCACGCTCTCGCGCCCCGTCCAGCGGCTTCTCGCGCGCGCGGACGTCGAGGTGCTCGTCGTCGCCCCCGGGGGAGGCCCCTGGCCCGACGCGGCGCGGTCGGCGAGCGCGATCCTGCCCGGCGTCCCGGTCGAGTGGTGGTCGGGGCCCGCAGGCGACCCGACCTGGCTGGACCTCTGGCGCGGCGCGGGGGAGGCGGCGCGCAAGGTCGTCGCCGACCGGGCGTCCGCCGCAGGCCCGACGACGCCGCTCGCGGTCGCTGCAGCGGTCGCCGAGGCCTCGGGCCCCGACGACGTGCTCGTGGTCGGGTCGAGCAACCCGGTGCGCGACCTCGACCTCGTGGCCGACTGGGACCTCTCGCCGCTCGTGCTCGCCAACCGCGGGCTCGCGGGCATCGACGGGATGCTCTCGACGGCGACGGGGGTCGCGCTCGCCGCGGCGCGCGCGGGTCGGCGCACGCGTGCGGTCGTCGGTGACCTCACGTTCCTGCACGACGTGGGCGGCCTCCTGCGCGGACCGCACGAGCCGGCCGCCGACCTCCAGGTCGTCGTGGTCAACGACGACGGCGGCTCGATCTTCGCGACGCTCGAGTACGGGGCGCTCGCCGAGGACGCCCCCGAGACGGCGACGGCGTTCGAGCGCGTGTTCTCGACGCCGCACGGCGCCGACCTGGCCGCCCTCTGCGCGGGGTACGGGGTCCGGCACCGGCTCGTCACGGGCACCGCGGACCTCCGGGCCGAGCTCGTGCGCGCGCCCCGGGGGGTCGAGGTCGTCGAGGTCCGCGTCGAGCGTGCGGGGCGCCGGGCCGAGGGCGCGGCGCTCGCCGCCGACGTCGCCGAGGCCGTGCAGCGCGCGCTGCCGCGGGGGCACGGCGGCGGCAGCGACCGCGCAGGACGGGACTCCTGAGAACCCTCCCAGGAGCGGTCGGGAACTCGCAGCGAACTCACAGGGACGTTCAAGGGACGTTCCAGCGCCGGGGTGTGAAGTAGTCCTCAGAACGAACGAGGAGGGAACACCCCATGACCGAGAACACCCCGCAGGTCCCTGAGCCCCAGGCTCCCCGCGACGGCGACACCCAGCGCATCGAGGCGCAGCCCACGCAGCAGCTCCCCGTCACCCCGACGACCCCGGCCGCCCCCACGCCGCAGGCTCCCGCGCAGCAGCACTTCGCGGCACCGCACGCGGCCCCCGTCCCCGCGCCGCCGGTGCAGCACGCGCCGCAGCAGCACGCGCCCTACGGCGCGCAGACGCCGTACACCGCGCACGCCCCCTACGCCGCGCAGGGGCAGCACGGCGCCCCGACGAGCACCGCGTACTCCGCGGCCGGCATGCCGCCCGCACCGCATGCCCCGGAGCAGGCTCCGGTCGCGACCAGGCGCAGCAAGACATGGATCCCCGTGGTCGGCGCCGCAGCCGCGGCCGCGGTCCTGGCGAGCGCCGGCACGGCCGGGCTGCTCGGCGTCCTCGACGGCGACGGCTCGACCCGCAGCTCGCTCGCGTCGGTCGGGGAGACCAAGGAGAACTCGACGGTCCCGGTCTCGGACTCGACGTCGGAGAACCCGAACTGGCAGGCCGTGACGAGCGCCGTCGCGCCGTCGGTCGTCTCGATCCAGGTCACCACGGCCGCGGGCGGTGCCGAGGGCTCGGGCGTCGTGATCGACACCGAGGGCCACGTCCTGACGAACAACCACGTCGTCGAGGGTGCGCAGGACGACACCGTCCAGGTCACGCTCAGCGACGGCCGTCTCTACGAGGCGAAGATCGTGGGTCTCGACCCGACGACCGACCTCGCGGTGGTCGAGCTCGTCGACCCGCCGAGCAACCTCACGCCTGCTTCGTTCGGTGACTCCGACGACGTCACCGTGGGCGAGTCGGTCCTGGCCGTCGGCAACCCGCTCGGCCTGGCCAACACGGCGACGACCGGCATCGTGTCCGCGCTCGACCGCCCGGTCGCCGCGTCGGGCTCCGACGGCGGCAGCACCGTGGTCACGAACGCGATCCAGATCGACGCCGCGATCAACCCGGGCAACTCCGGCGGGCCGCTGTTCAACGCGCAGGGTGAGGTCATCGGCATCACCTCGTCGATCGCGACCACGTCGAACCAGTCCGGCTCGATCGGCCTGGGCTTCGCCATCCCGGTGAACCTCGCGAAGAACATCAGCGCGCAGCTCATCGAGAACGGCACGGCCGAGCACGCGTTCCTGGGCGTGAGCATGACGGACGCGACGGCCACGGCCGACGGCGTCACGCGCCGCGGTGCCGAGGTCAAGTCCGTCTCGGACGGCTCCCCGGCCGCAGAGGCCGGCATCAAGACCGGTGACGTGATCGTCGCGATCGACGACAACCCCGTGAGCGGCGCAGAGTCGCTGACCGGGTTCGTGCGCGAGCGTGCGACCGGTGACGTCGCGAAGGTCACGCTGGTCCGGGACGGCAAGACGGTCGACGTCGACGTGACGCTCGCCGCGAAGCCGACGACCACGGACGGTCAGAGCGGCTCGGGCCAGCAGGGCTCGGGCTCCGACCAGGGTGGCTCCGGCCAGCAGCTCCCGGGCTCCGGCCAGGACGGTTCGAGCCCGGACGGCTCGGGCCAGGGCCAGTCCGACCAGACCAGCCCGAACAACCTGCCCAACCCCTTCGACTGGTTCAACGGTCAGGGCTGAGGCAGCACGAGCCGGACCCGGTGGCGTCGGCGGTGACGGTGGGAACCTCCCCCTGTGCCCGCCGTCGGCCGACGCCGCTGCGGTCCTTCGACCGTCCCCCGGTCCGCGTTCCCCCCTGTCGACCGGCGGGACCACCGAGGTGAGGCCCTGTTCCCCTGCAGGTCCCCCTCCGGATGCCCCGGCCCGTACGGTTCGCCGTACGGACCGGGGCGTCGTCGCGTCCGGGGCCGGGGGCGTGCGGGCCCTGGGACTCGGGGGGCCGCTGCTCGAGGCCTACTGGTCGCGGACCGGCAGCGCCTCGTCGTCCGGGGCGGGCTGGGCGGGCACGGCCGGCCCGTCCCACGGCGACGTGAGGACGGGGTCGGCGTCGAGCAGCGCGAGAGTCTTGGTCGACCGCACCTCGGTGGTCGTGTACCCGAGCCCGTCGGCCACGTCGCGGGGCAGGACGTCGGCAAGCGTCACGCGCGTCGCGCGGAACTCCTGGCCCCAGGCCTCGACGGCGGCGACGAGCTGACCGGCGACGGTCGTGCGGTCGGCTGCGGGGTCGACCGCGATCTCGTCGATCTCGACGACCGCGCCGTTGGCCGTGAACGTCAGGCGTTGGCTGGCCAGGAGGTAGCCCACGACGCCCGTCGTGTCCTCGGCGACCAGCAGCAAGGTGTCGAGCGCCCGCAGCAGGGGCCCGACGACGCGGTCGTGCGTGGCCCGGTCCGGTGCGTCCGGCTGGAGGCGGACGACGAGGAGCCAGAGGTCCTCGCGGTCCGCGGTCGTGGCGCGGCGTACGGCGACGTCGCTTTGCGTGGGGGCCAGAGTCATCGTCGTCGCATCGGTCACGGGGTGAACTTAACAGGCGAAACCGCGCGGTTCCCGGAGGTGTCCGTCGAACGGTCCATTCGTCGCGTACTTCACGAAACCACGGGTGGAGTCCGGCGTCCTGGCGCCGTTCCAGCGGTGGATACGCGTCCAGCGTACGGACGTCCGTCTCACTCCCCGAGCGCGTACCGCATGGGCTCGAGCTTGGCCTCGGACTCCGCGAGCTCGGCCGCAGGGTCGGAGGCAGCGACGATGCCGCAGCCCGCGAAGAGACGTACGTGGTGCGGGTCGAGGGAGGACAGCTCGGCCGAGCGCAGCGCGATGCCCCACTCGCCGTCACCGTCCGCGCCGAACCAGCCCACGGGGGCGGCGTAGCGAGCGCGGTCCATGCCCTCGATCTCGCGGATGAGGTCACGAGCCGCGAGGGTCGGCGTCCCGCACACCGCGGCCGAGGGGTGCAGCGCGGCGGCGAGCGCCAGGCTCGTGGGCGCGGGCCGCCCGTCGGCCCCGGCCACGAGGACCCCCGTGACGTCGGAGGCCAGGTGCAGCACGTTGGGCAGGTGCAGCACGAACGGCGCGTCGGGGACGTTCATCGACGAGCAGAAGGGAGCGAGCGCGTCGGCGACCGACGCGACCGCGTACTCGTGCTCCTCGAGGTCCTTGGACGAGCGGGCCAGGTGGGCGGCGCGCAGCAGCGAGTCGTCGTCGGCCTCGGCCCCGCCCGACCGGCGTATCGTCCCGGCCAGCACGCGCGAGGTCACGAGGCCCTTCTCGCTGCGCACGAGCAGCTCGGGGGTCGCGCCGACCATGCCGTCGACCGAGAACGTCCAGCACGCGTCGTACGCGGTCGCGAGACGTCCGAGCATCCAGCGGGGGTCCACGGGACGCTCGGCGGTCGCGACCACGTCCCGTGCGAGCACGACCTTCTCGAGGTCGCCCCGGCGGATGCGCTCGACGCCCTCGGCGACGACCGCGGTCCAGTCGTCCGCGCTGAGCGAGCCGTCGACCGTGGTCACGCGGCCGGGTGCGGCCACGGGCGTGCGGTGGGCCGGGTCGAGGACGGACGCGACGTCGTCGGGCAGGGCGTCGCCCTCCGAGATGCTCGTGACCCACGCCGTGCCTCCGGGACCGCCCCTGCGACCGACGACGACGCGCGGGACCAGGATCGTGCCGCCCGGGCGGGCGTCCCCCGTGGTGCCGGACGCGTCGTCGAACGCGAACGACCCGAACGCGACGAGCCCGCTGCCGGGCAGGGACACGTCGTCGTGCACGACGGCCGCCCCCAGGACCTCCTGCCACGCGGCCTCGGCGTCGGCGAAGCGGCCGGGCCCCCAGGCCTCGAGCCGCAGGGTCTCGCCCCAGCCGACGATGCCGTCGCCGCGCCGCACCCAGGCGAGCGGCCGGGCGTCGGGCAGGAGGTCCGTCAGGGCCGTGAGGTCGTCCGGGAGCCCGTCGGGCAGCCTCGTCGTGCGCACGACGAGGCGAGGGACGGCGGGGGAGCCGGGGGAGCCGGTGCGGGGGGACCCTGCCGGGGCGGTGCCGAGGTCGTCGGGGCCTGCCGGGAGGTGGGAGTGCTCAGTCATCGTCTCCAGCGTAGGCGTGAAACGATGGGCGGCATGTCGCGAGCCAGCCTGGACAAGAAGCCCACCGAGGTCGCCTCCATGTTCGACGGGATCGCCCGTCGCTACGACCTCACGAACGACCTCATCTCCCTGGGGCAGGACCGGCGGTGGCGCAAGCACACGGTCGACGCCGTCGCGGCGCTGCCGGGTGAGCGTGTCCTGGACCTCGCGGCCGGGACGGGCACGTCGAGCGAGCCGTTCGCGGACGAGGGCGTCGAGGTCGTGCCGTGCGACTTCTCGGTCGGCATGCTCCAGGTCGGCAAGCGCCGGCGCCCCGACATGCCCTTCGTCGCGGGGGACGCCACGGCGCTGCCCTTCGCCGACGCCTCGTTCGACGCCGTGACGATCTCGTTCGGTCTGCGCAACGTCGTGGACACGAGCGCCGCCCTGCGCGAGATGCTGCGCGTGACACGCCCGGGCGGGCGCCTGGTCGTGTGCGAGTTCTCCGAGCCCACGTGGAAGCCGTTCCGCGTGCTCTACACCGACGTGTTCATGCGGATGCTGCCGGTCGTGGCAGGGGCCGTGACCAAGGAGAAGGGCTCGTACGAGTACCTCGTCGAGTCCATCAAGACCTGGCCCACGCAGCCCGAGCTCGCGCACCTCATGCTCGACGCCGGCTGGGAGGGTGTCGCGTACCGGAACCTCAGCGGCGGCCTCGTCGCGCTGCACCGCGGGATCCGCCCCGCCTGACGCGCCACACCGAGCGAGGTGCGCCCCGACACGCGGGTCGCGCCTCGCTCCCTGCTGCCCTCCTGCCGCTGCGAGCAGGGTGTTCGTCGTGCAACGAAGGGTTGCCTTGCTACACAATCGCGAGCATGTGTGGCTAGAGTGGCGATGTCCATTGTGAGCGACTTCACAAGGGTGTTACTGAGGCATGCCCGAGGGCGGATCGAGGTGAGAACGTGCGTGACAGGACCGACGACGCGGACGTCATCATCGTGGGTGCGGGCCCCGCAGGGGCCACCGCGGCCCACTACTGTGCCGCCGCCGGACTGAGCGTCCTCCTTCTCGAGAAGGCCTCCTTCCCCCGGGACAAGATCTGCGGCGACGGCCTCACGCCGCGCGCCGTGGGAGAGCTCGTCCGCATGGGCGTCCCCACGCGTGCCGAGGACGGCTGGATCCGCAACAAGGGCCTGCGCGTCGTCGCGAGCGGTCGCCGGTGGGAGCTGCCCTGGCCCGAGCTCAAGGCGTACCCCTCCTACGGGCTCGCCCGCTCCCGCATGAACCTCGACCAGACCCTCGCCGAGCACGCGCAGCGCACGGGCGCCAAGCTCCTCGAGCGCACCAACGTGACCGGCCCGATCCTCGACGAGCGCACCGGCCGGGTCGTGGGCGTCACGGCACGCCCTCTCGACGAGAACGGTCGTCGCGCGGGCGACGAGTACGAGCTGCGCGCCCCGGTCGTCATCGCGGCCGACGGCGTCTCGTCCCGCTTCGCGCTCGCGCTCGGGCTCGAGAAGCGCCAGGACCGGCCCATGGGGGTCGCCGTCCGCACCTACTTCAAGACCCCGCGTCACGACGACGCCTGGATGGAGTCGCACCTCGAGCTGTGGGACGGGCCGGCAGGCAGGTCGAACCTGCTGCCCGGCTACGGCTGGATCTTCGCGCTCGGCGACGGCACCGCGAACGTCGGCCTCGGGTCGGTCAACTCGACCCCCGCCCGCCAGTCCGCCGCGAACGTCGACTACAAGGATCTGTTCGCCAAGTGGATGGCCAACGCCCCCGCCGAGTGGGAGTTCACGCCGGAGAACCAGCTCGGCCCCGTGCGCGGGGCCGCGCTGCCCATGGGCTTCAACCGCAAGCCGCTCTACTCGCGCGGCGTCGTGCTCGTGGGTGACTCGGGCGGCATGGTCAGCCCCTTCAACGGCGAGGGCATCGCGTACGCGATGCAGGCCGCGCGCGTCGCCGCGGACGTCGTCGCGCAGTCCCGTGCCCGCAGCACCGACGCTGCCCGCGAGCGCACGCTCGCGACCTACCCCGAGATCATGCGCCGCGACCTGGGGGGCTACTACACGCTCGGCCGGTACTTCGTGCGGCTCATCGAGCACCCCGAGATCATGCGGCTGTGCACCAAGTACGGGCTGCCTCGGCCGCTCGTCATGCGCTTCGTCCTCAAGCTGCTGTCCGACTGTTACGAACCCCGCGGTGGCGACGTCGTCGACCGGGTCATCGCTGGCCTGACGAGGGTGGTGCCATCGGCATGAGAGTCCTCGGTGCGACGGCAACGACGCCGTCCTCGCTGTACCCGCAGTCACCACCCTCACCCCCCTCGGACCCGGGCCCCCGCCGTTTCACGCGGTCGCCCGACGGCAGCACTCTCGACACGCCCCCGCGCACCCCCCGGAGAGCAGACCGATGACCAACCCGTACGTGCCCGTCCTCGTCCTGATGGGTATCGGCGCCGTCCTCGCTCTCGGCGGAGTCGCCGCGAGCGCCGTGATCGGCCCCAAGCGGTACAACCGCGCCAAGCTCGACGCCTACGAGTGCGGCATCGAGCCCACTCCGCACGCGATCGGCGGAGGGCGCTTCCCGATCAAGTACTACCTCGTCGCGATGACCTTCATCATCTTCGACATCGAGGTGGTCTTCCTCTACCCGTGGGCGGTGGACTTCACGGTCCTCGCCACCTTCGGGCTCGTCGCCATGCTGAGCTTCCTCGCCCTGATCACCGTGCCGTTCGTCTACGAATGGCGCCGTGGCGGGTTCGAGTGGGACTAGCCGGAACCAGTTAGGGAGAACGCAGATGGGGATCGAGGAAGCTCCCTCGGGCTTCTTGCTCACGAGCGTGGAGAACCTCGCGGGGTACTTCCGCAAGGCGTCGCTGTGGCCGGTGACGTTCGGCCTGGCGTGCTGCGCCATCGAGATGATGGCGGCCGGCGCGTCGCGCTACGACCTGTCCCGCTTCGGCATGGAGGTCTTCCGTGCGTCGCCGCGGCAGGCCGACCTGATGATCGTCGCAGGTCGCGTGAGCCAGAAGATGGCGCCGGTGGTGCGCCAGGTCTACGACCAGATGTCCGAGCCCAAGTGGGTGCTGTCGATGGGCGTGTGCGCGTCGAGCGGCGGCATGTTCAACAACTACGCGATCGTCCAGGGCGTCGACCACATCGTGCCGGTGGACATCTACCTGCCCGGTTGTCCGCCGCGTCCGGAGATGCTCATCAACGCGATCCTCGCGCTGCACGACCAGATCCAGGCCGAGCCGCTCGGTGTGAACCGGCGTGAGGCGGCCAAGGCCGCCGAGGCCGCGGCGCTCGAGGCGACCCCGACGTTCCAGATGAAGGGACTGCTGCGGTGACGAGCACCAACGACGGACCGGGCGGCCGTCCGGCCGACGACGTCGCACGCGAGAAGGTCGCCAAGGGGGACGTGCCCGGCGACGAGCTCGCGGCGGGACCCGAGGCGGGCGGCCGCGAGCCGCTCGAGGTCGTCGAGGTCCGCACGGGCATGTTCGGGGCCCAGGGCTCGGGCGACACCTCCGGGTACGGCGGGCTCGTGCGGCCCGTGGTGCTGCCGGGGCCGAGCGCGCGCCCGTACGGCGGCTGGTTCGACGAGGCCGTCGACGTCCTGGCCGAGGTCCTCGCCGAGGGCGGCGTGCGGTTCGAGGACGCGGTCGAGCAGGTCGTGGTGGACCCTCCGGGGCGCCATGCCGAGCTCACGCTGCACGTACGCCGCGACCACGTCGTGACGGTCGCGCGCGCGCTGCGCGACGAGCAGGACCTGCGCTTCGAGCTGAGCATGGGCGTGAGCGGCGTGCACTACCCGCACGACGTGGGCCGCGAGCTGCACGCCGTGTACCACCTGACGTCGGTGACCCACGGGCGCAGCCTGCGCCTCGAGGTCGCCGTCCCGGACGCGGACCCGCACATCCCGTCGACCACGTCGGTCTACCCGTCCAACGACTGGCACGAGCGCGAGACGTGGGACTTCTTCGGCATCGTGTTCGACGGCCACCCGGCCCTCGCCCGCATCGAGATGCCCGACGACTGGCCCGGCCACCCGCAGCGCAAGGACTACCCGCTCGGCGGCATCCCGGTCGAGTACAAGGGCGCCACGGTGCCCCCGCCGGACCAGAGGAGGTCGTACTCGTGAGCACCACCACCCCCCACGCCACGAAGGCGCCGTACGGGGACTTCGACCCGGGCATCCCCAGCTTCGAGGCCTCGGGCGGCGACTGGGCGGACATCGCCGCAGAAGCAACCCAGCTCGGCGAGGAACGCATCGTCGTCAACATGGGTCCCCAGCACCCGTCCACGCACGGCGTGCTGCGGCTCATGCTCGAGATCGACGGCGAGACGGTCACCGAGGCCCGCTGCGGCGTCGGCTACCTGCACACGGGCATCGAGAAGAACATGGAGTACAGGACCTGGACCCAGGGGGTCACGTTCTGCACCCGCATGGACTACCTCGCCCCCCTGTTCCAGGAGACGGCGTACTGCCTCGCGGTCGAGAAGCTCCTCGGGATCACGGACGACGTGCCCGAGCGCGCGAGCATCATCCGCGTCCTCATGATGGAGCTCAACCGGATCGCGTCCCACCTGGTCTGCCTGGGCACGGGTGGCAACGAGATGGGCGCGACGACCGTCATGACCATCTCCTTCACGGCGCGAGAGGAGATCCTGCGGGTCTTCGAGGCCGTCACGGGCCTGCGCATGAACCACGCGTACGTGCGTCCGGGCGGCGTGGCGCAGGACGTCCCGCCGGACGTCGTGGCGCAGATCCGCAAGGCCGACCCGCTGATCCGCGGCTACCTCGGCCAGCTCGGCGACCTCATGCTCGCCAACCCGATCTTCAAGGGGCGCCTCCAGGGCGTCGGGCACCTCAACCTCTCGGGCTGCATGGCGCTCGCGATCACGGGCCCGGTGCTGCGCTCGACGGGCCTGCCGTACGACGTGCGCAAGGCCGCCCCGTACTGCGGCTACGAGACGTACGACTTCGACGTCCCCACCTCGGACGAGGCCGACTGCTACTCGCGGGTCGTGCTGCGCCTCGAGGAGTGCTACCAGTCGCTGCGGATCGTCGAGCAGTGCCTCGAACGCCTCGAGGCCACGGCGGGCCAGCCCGTCATGGTCGCCGACAAGAAGATCGCGTGGCCCGCTCAGCTCGCGGTCGGCGCGGACGGCCAGGGCAACTCGCTCGACCACATCCGCGAGATCATGGGCACCTCGATGGAGGCCCTGATCCACCACTTCAAGCTGGTCACCGAGGGCTTCCGGGTCCCGGTCGGCCAGGTGTTCCAGTCGGTCGAGCACCCTCGTGGCGAGCTCGGCGTGCACCTGGTGTCCGACGGCGGCACGCGCCCCTACCGGGCCCACTTCCGTGATCCTTCGTTCAACAACCTGCAGGCGGTCGCCGTGATGTGCGAGGGCGGCCAGGTCGCCGACGTCGTCGTCGCGGTCGCCTCGCTCGACCCGGTGCTGGGAGGGGTGGACCGATGACGCTCGAGGCCAGAAGGTCCGGATACGACGAGGCGACGTACGCGCGCCTCGCCACGGACACCGCGGCGATCATCGCCCGGTACCCGGAGAAGAGGTCGGCGCTGCTGCCCATGCTGCACCTGGTGCAGTCGCAGGACGGCTACGTCTCGCGCGACGGCATCGCGTTCTGCGCCGAGCAGCTCGGCATCACGGCCGCCGAGGTCTCGGCCGTCGCGACCTTCTACACGCAGTACAAGCGCCACCCGAACGGGACCTACACCGTGGGCGTGTGCACCAACACGCTGTGCGCGATCATGGGCGGCGACGAGATCTTCGACGAGCTCTCGGAGCACCTGGGCGTCGGGCACGACGAGACGACCGACGACGGGGCCATCACCCTCGAGCGGGTCGAGTGCAACGCGGCGTGCGACTACGCGCCCGTCGTGATGGTCAACTGGGAGTTCTTCGACAACCAGACCCCCGCGGGCGCCACGCAGCTCGCCGACCGCCTCCGGGCGGGCGAGGACGTCGCCCCCACGCGCGGCGCCGCCTCGGTCTGCACGTTCAAGCAGATGAGCCGGGTGCTCGCCGGGTTCCCGGACGGCCGCGCGGACGAGGGCGTCGGGGCAGGCGGTCCCACGCTCGCAGGGCTCCGCCTGGCCCGTGAGCACGACTGGACCGCGCCCGGTGGCGCGGCCCCGGAACAGGCCGACGGCCCGGCCGCGGACGCGGGCGCGGCGGCCGCGGAGGGCGCCTCCGCCGTCGGGCAGGAGCAGTCCAGCGCGGAGCGCAAGCCCACCACGCCCGCCGACGCCACGGGCGCCACGCCCGACGCCTCGAAGGGGAAGCAGCCGTGAGCGAGAAGACGATCGACCCGCTGACCCCGATCCTCAGCGAGTCCTGGGACGCGGACCGCTCCTGGACCCTCGAGGCCTACGTCGCCGGCGGCGGCTGGAAGGGCCTCGCGAAGGCCCTCGCGCAGCCGCCCGCGGACGTCGTGCAGGTCGTCAAGGACTCGGGCCTGCGCGGCCGAGGCGGCGCCGGGTTCCCCACGGGCATGAAGTGGGGCTTCCTGCCCGCGCCCGACGGCGGGCCCCGCTACCTCGTCGTCAACGCGGACGAGTCCGAGCCGGGGACCTGCAAGGACATCCCGCTCATGCTCGCGAGCCCCCAGCTCCTGATCGAGGGCGTGGCCATCACGTCGTACGCGATCGGGTGCGACCACGCGTTCATCTACGTGCGCGGCGAGGTCCTGCACGTGTACCGCCGCCTGCTGCGGGCGGTCGAGGAGGCCTACGCGGCCGGGTACCTGGGCAAGAACATCCAGGGCTCGGGCTTCGACCTCGACGTCACGGTCCACGCGGGCGCGGGGGCGTACATCTGCGGCGAGGAGACCGCGCTGCTCGACTCGCTCGAGGGCCTGCGCGGCCAGCCGCGCCTCAAGCCCCCGTTCCCCGCGGTCGCGGGCCTGTACGCGCGCCCCACCGTGGTCAACAACGTCGAGTCGGTCGCGAGCGTCCCGGCGATCGTCAACGAGGGCGCCGACTGGTTCAAGAGCATGGGCACCGAGCGCTCGGCGGGTCACGGGCTGTTCTCGCTGTCGGGCCACGTGGTGCGCCCGGGCCAGTACGAGGCGCCGCTCGGCATCACGCTGCGCGAGCTGCTCGACATGGCCGGCGGGATCCGCGGCGGCAACCGCCTCAAGTTCTGGACACCCGGCGGGTCCTCGACGCCGCTGTTCACCGACGCGCACCTCGACACCCCGCTCGACTACGAGTCGGTCGCGGCGGCGGGCTCCATGCTGGGCACGCGCGCGCTGCAGATCTTCGACGAGACCACGTGCGTGGTGCGGGCCGTGAGCCGGTGGACGGACTTCTACGCGCACGAGTCGTGCGGCAAGTGCACGCCGTGCCGCGAGGGGACCTACTGGCTCAAGCAGATCCTGCGCCGCATCGAGACGGGCTCCGGCACCGAGGGCGACCTCGACGTCCTGCTCGACACGTGCGACAACATTCTCGGCCGCGCGTTCTGCGCGCTCGGGGACGGCGCCACCTCGCCCGTCACGAGCAGCATCGCGCTGTTCCGCGAGGAGTTCGAGGCGCACATCACCGGGCGCGGCTGCCCGTTCGACCCGTCGGCCGCCGCCCTGTTCGACTACACGCCCCGGCGTGCCCCGCAGGCCCTGACAGCAGGAGCGCACTGATGACGACCACGACGCCCGGCCCGTCGAGCGCGGTCGCGGCGGGAGGCGCGAAGCCCCCCGCCCGCCCCGACGACGTGTCGTTCACGATCGACGGCATCGAGATGGCCGTGCCCAAGGGCACCCTGGTCATCCGTGCCGCCGAGCAGGTCGGCATCCAGATCCCGCGGTTCTGCGACCACCCGCTGCTCGCCCCCGCGGGCGCGTGCCGCCAGTGTCTCGTCGAGGTCGCGACCCCCGACCGCGAGGGCAACGTCCGGCCCATGCCCAAGCCGCAGGCCTCGTGCACGCTCGAGGCGACGCCCGGCATGGTCGTCAAGACCCAGCACACGTCCGCGGTGGCCGACAAGGCGCAGCACGGTGTCATGGAGCTCCTGCTCATCAACCACCCGCTCGACTGCCCGGTGTGCGACAAGGGCGGCGAGTGCCCCCTGCAGAACCAGGCCATGAGCAACGGGCGCGCGACGAGCCGCTTCGTCGACGTCAAGCGCACGTTCCCCAAGCCCATCGCGATCTCGACCGAGATCTTGCTCGACCGCGAGCGCTGCGTCCTGTGCCAGCGCTGCACGCGGTTCTCCGCGGAGATCGCGGGCGACGCGTTCATCGACCTGCAGAAGCGCGGCGCGCAGCAGCAGATCGGCCGCTACGACGCGCGGGTCCTGGGCTTCGCGGACGGCGAGAGCGAGCAGGCCGCCCCTGCGGGCGCACTGCCCTACGGCGCGCAGTCCGGGTTCGAGGCCCCCGTCGGGGCCGCGCTCGAGGACGAGTCGGGTCGCCCGTTCGCGTCGTACTTCAGCGGCAACACCGTGCAGATCTGCCCGGTGGGTGCGCTGACGGGCGCCGCGTACCGGTTCCGGTCGCGGCCCTTCGACCTGGTCTCGACCCCGGGCGTGGGAGAGCACGACGCATGCGGGTCCGCGATCCGCGTCGACCACCGTCGCGGCGTGGTGCTGCGACGCCTGTCGGGCGAGGACCCGCTGGTCAACGAGGAGTGGATCACCGACAAGGACCGCTTCGCGTTCCACTGGCAGGACGCGCCGGACCGGCTGACGCACCCGCTCGTGCGCGACCGCGAGGTCGACGCCGAGGGCCGGGTCACGCGCGGCGAGCTGCGCCCCGCGAGCTGGGCCGAGGCCCTCGAGGTCGCGGCCGACGGCCTCGCGCAGGCCCGCGCGGCGGGTGGCGTCGGGGTGCTCCCCGGTGGTCGCCTGACGATCGAGGACGCCTACGCGTACGGCAAGTTCGCACGCGTCGTCCTGGGCACCAACGACGTCGACCACCGTGCCCGCGTGCACTCGGCCGAGGAGGCCGACTTCCTGGCCCACCGCGTCGCGGGCACCGGCCTGGGTGTGACGTTCGACGAGCTCGAGAAGGCCCCCGCGGTGCTCCTCGTGGCCCTCGAGGCCGAGGAGGAGGCGGGCGTCACGTTCCTGCGCCTGCGCAAGGGTGTCCAGAAGCGGGGCCTGCGGGTCTTCTCGCTCGCCCCCTTCGCGAGCCGGGGCGTGCAGCGCCTCGACGGCACGCTCCTGCGGGCCGCCCCGGGCACCGAGGCCGAGTGGCTCACGGTGCTCGCCTCGGGCGCGCAGACGCTGTTCGGCCACGACGGGGCCGTGGGCCCCGACGTGCCCGAGTCGGTCGACGAGCCCGCCGAGGTCGCGGCCCTGCGGGACGCGCTCGCGCAGCCCGGCGCCGTGATCCTCGTCGGCGAACGTCTCGCCGGGGTGCCCGGCGGGTACTCGGCGCTCGTGCGCCTCGCCGAGGGCACCGGGGCACGCCTCGCGTGGGTCCCCCGCCGGGCGGGGGAGCGCGGCGCGGTCGAGGCGGGGACGCTGCCGGGTCTCCTCCCGGGCGGACGCCCCGTGCCCGACGCCGCAGCGCGGGTCGACGTGTCCGTCGCCTGGGGTGTCGAGCACCTCCCGGAGGCGCCCGGTCGCGACACGAGCGGCATCCTCGACGCCCTGTCGGTGGGCCAGCTCGACGGCGTGCTCGTCGGTGGTCTGCACACCGACGACCTGCCCGACCCCGACCACGCCCGCAGGGCGCTGGGCGCCGCCGGGTTCGTCGTGTCCCTCGAGGTCCGCGCCTCGGACGTCACGGAGCTCGCGGACGTGGTCCTGCCCGTGGCGCCACCGGTCGAGAAGGCCGGGGCGTTCGTGAGCTGGGAGGGCCGCGTGCGGACCTTCGAGGCCGCGCTCGCCACGACCGCGATGCCCGACCACCGCGTCCTCGACGCGCTCGCCGACGCGGCGGGCGTCACGCTCGGTACCCGCACGCTCGGCGAGGTCCGGGACGAGATCGACCAGCTCGGCACCTGGGACGGCGAGCGCTCGACAGCGCCCGTCGAGCCCGCCGCCGAGCCGCCGGCCGTCGCACCGGGCACCGCGGTCCTCGCAGGGTGGCGGCTGCTCCTCGACGCCGGGCGTGGGCAGGACGGCGAGCGTTTCCTCGCCGGCACCGCCAAGCGGCCCGTCGCCCGGCTGTCCGCGACGACCGCCGCCGCGGCCGACCTCTTCGAGGGCGACGTCGTGCGGGTCTCGACCGACCGGGGGTCGATCGAGCTGCCGGTCGTGATCACCGACATGGTCGAGCACGTCGTGTGGCTCCCGCTCGGCTCGCAGGGGTCCAAGGTCCACCGCGACCTCGGCGTCGCCCCGGGGGCGCTCGTGCGCATCGAGCCCGCCGCCGGGTCCGCGTCCGTCGCACGGGCCGCGCAGTCCGCAGAACCCACCCAGCGCACCGACGGGGGAGCATCATGACAGGCCTGCTGCACCTGGTCTCCGGGGCGGTCCTGGTCTCCGAGACCCCGGGCGTGCCCGGGATCAAGGCCGACTTCTCGCAGGACAACGGCTGGACCTACCTGGTCAAGGCCGTGCTCATCATCGTGTTCCTGCTCACGAGCGTGCTCATCGCCATCTGGTTCGAGCGCAAGGTCGTGGCCCGCATGCAGGTCCGCCCCGGACCCAACGTGCACGGTCCCTTCGGCCTGCTCCAGTCGCTCGCGGACGCCATGAAGCTGCTGCTCAAGGAGGACCTCACGGTCTCCGCGGCGGACAAGTTCGTGTACATCCTGGCGCCCATGATCGCGGTGTTCTGCTCGCTGCTGACGTTCGCGGTCATCCCCTTCGGGCCGAACGTCACGATCCCGTTCACCGACTACTCGACGCCCGCTCAGCTCACCGACTTCCCCGTCGCCGTGCTCTACATCCTGGCGTGCGCCTCGGTGGGCGTGTACGGCATCGTCCTCGGCGGCTGGTCGTCGGGCTCCACCTACCCGCTGCTCGGCGCGGTCCGCTCGACGGCCCAGGTCATCAGCTACGAGCTCGCGATGGGCCTCGCCCTGGTCAGCGTCTTCATCATGGCCGGCTCGATGTCGACCTCGGAGATCGTCGACTCCCAGACGAGGGTCTGGTGGGCGCTCATCCTCATCCCGAGCTTCATCATCTACATCATCGCGATGATCGGCGAGACCAACCGACTGCCGTTCGACCTCCCGGAGGCCGAGGGCGAGCTGGTGTCGGGCTACATGACCGAGTACTCGTCCATGAAGTTCGCCTGGTTCTTCCTCGCCGAGTACATCAACATGATCAACGTCTCGGCCGTGGCGACCACGCTCTTCCTGGGTGGGTGGCGCGCCCCCTGGCCGCTGTCCGCGATCAACGACGGCATGTTCAACGAGGGCTGGTGGCCCATCCTCTGGTTCCTCGCCAAGGTCTGGGCCTTCATGTTCGTGTTCGTGTGGGTCCGCGGGACGCTCCTGCGCCTGCGCTACGACCAGTTCATGAAGTTCGGCTGGAAGATCCTCATCCCGGCCGCGCTCGCCTGGATCGTCGTGCTCGCTGTCGTCCAGGGCATGATCCGCTTCGGCGACGTCGACAACCGCACGATCCTGATCGTCGCCGGTGGCTTGTTCGCCGTGGCGATCGTCGCGATCTTCCTGTGGCCCGCGCGCAAGGAACCCGGCGCTGCCGGGGGAGCGACGCCGTCGGGCACCTCGCCCTACCGCAAGGCGGCCACCGCCTCGCCCGAGCCCTTCGACGCCTTCGCGGGCGGCTTCCCCGTCCCGCCGCTGCCCGGCCAGTCCCTGCCCAGCGCCTCGCGCCGAGCACGGCGCCTGGTCCCCGAGGGCAGCCCGCCACCCGGCGGCGGCCCCGCAGCTCCCGACGCCCAGGACGAGGAGGCCCCCCGTGGCTGACTACGAGTCGTTGATCCCCCAGCGCAAGGGGCTCGGCGGGCTGCTCGCGCCCGTCGCCGGATTCGGGGTCACGTTCTCCTCGATGTTCAAGCCCACCGTGACCGAGCAGTACCCGTTCGAGAAGGTGCCGACCAAGCCGCGCTACCACGGTCGCCACCAGCTCAACCGGTACGAGGACGGCCTCGAGAAGTGCATCGGGTGCGAGCTGTGCGCCTGGGCGTGCCCCGCGGACGCGATCTACGTCGAGGGCGCGGACAACTCCGCGCTCCCCGACGGCGCGCACCGCTCGCCCGGCGAGCGCTACGGCAGCGTCTACCAGATCAACTACCTGCGCTGCATCTTCTGCGGGCTGTGCATCGAGGCGTGCCCCACGCGGGCCCTGACGATGACCAACGAGTACGAGCTCACCGGACCGACCCGCGAAGGGCTGATCTGGGAGAAGGAAGACCTCCTCGCGCCGCTGCGCGAGGGCATGCTCGCCGCCCCGCACCCCATGGTGCCGGGGACGACCGACACCGACTACTACCGGGGAGAGGTGACCGGGCCCGTGCCCGAGCAGATCGACTGGGTGCGCGAGCACCGGCCCGACGACCCCACCCTGCCTCCCGTCGAGGACCCCGCCGCCGCACGGCGCCCCGAGGTCCGGAAGGTGGTCCGGTGACCGTCAGCGGGGGAGAGGTCGTCCTGTTCTGGGTCCTCGCCCCGCTCATGGTGCTGGCCGCGCTCGGCCTGCTGTTCGCCCGCAAGGCCGTGCACGCCGCGATCTGCGTCGTGTTCGTCATGATCAGCCTCGCGATCCTCTACATCGCGCAGGAGGCGGCGTTCCTGGGCGTCGTGCAGATCGTGGTCTACACGGGCGCCGTCATGATGCTCTTCCTGTTCGTGCTCATGCTCGTGGGCGTCGACGCGTCGGACTCGCTCGTCGAGACCATCCGCGGCCAGCGCTTCATCGGTGTGCTGCTCGGGCTGGGCCTCGGCTCGGTCCTGGTGGGCGTGATCGCGCAGGCGACGTTCCCGCCCTCGGTGGGGCTCACGGCGGCCAACGCCGAGTCCAACCCGGTCGCGCTCGCCCGCATCCTGTTCGCCGACTACGTGTTCGCGCTCGAGGTCGTCGGCATCCTGCTCGTGACCGCGGCGATCGCGGCGCTCGTCCTGACGCACCGGCGCCGGCTGGTGCCGCGCGTCGGGCAGCGGCAGATCTCCGACGCCAAGGTCGCCGCGCTCGCCGAGGGCGGGCTCCTGACCCCGCTGCCGGCGCCGGGCGTCTACGCGCAGAACAACGCGATGGACACCCCCGCGCTCGACCCGCAGGGGCGGCCCATCGAGCACTCCGTCTCGCGCATCCTGCGCATCCGTGGGCAGGAGCGTTCCGCGGGTCACATCCTCGCCAGGGAGCGGGCCGTGCTCGCCGAGCACGAGCCCGAGCTGACGGCTCGGCGGTTCCCCGAGCTCACGGCGCCCACCGACGAGGAGGCCGCCGCAGACCTGTCGGGCGAGGCTCCGGTGCCCGCGGCCGCGCCGGGGGCGTTCCCGACCGACACCACGTCCGGGGCGACCGGGCCGACGACCGGGCCGACGACCGGGCCGACGACCGGGCCGACGACCGAGCACGGGAAGGAGAGCTGACATGGAGCTGACCAACTACCTGGTGCTCGCCGCGATCCTCTTCGCGATCGGTGCGACGACCGTGCTGCTGCGACGCAACGCGATCATCGTCTTCATGGGCATCGAGCTCATGCTCAACGCCACCAACCTGACGTTCGTGACGTTCGCCCGCATGCACGGGGACCTCCACGGCCAGGTCATCGCCTTCTTCGTGATGGTGGTGGCCGCGGCCGAGGTCGTCGTGGGGCTCGCGATCATCGTGGCCATCTTCCGTACCCGCCGTTCGGCCTCGGTCGACGACGTCAACCTGCTGAAGAACTGAGAGGGCAGGCATGCCAACGGTGACTCTGCTTCCTGCCCTCGCGCACCTGGTGCCGGCCTCGTTGCCGACCCAGGAGATCGTCCCGGCCTCGACCGTCGTACCCGGGCCGTTCCTGCTGGCCCCGCTGCTGATCCTGCTGCCGCTCCTGGGGGCCGCGATCCTGCTGCTCGCGGGGCGCCGCAGCGACCGCTGGGGCGCGTGGTTCGGGGTGCTCATGTCGAGCGGTGCGTTCGTCGTCGCACTCGTCGTGTTCTTCTCGATGCTGGGCCTGCCCGCCGACGAGCGGGTGGTCGACCACCGGCTCTTCGACTGGATCGCGGCCGGCGGCCTCGACGTGGGCGTGGGCCTGCGGATCGACCCGCTGTCCATGACGTTCGTGCTGCTCGTGACGTTCGTCGGCACGCTCATCCACGTCTACGCGGTGGCGTACATGGAGCACGACAAGGACAAGCGCCGGTTCTTCGCCTACCTCAACCTGTTCGTCGCAGCCATGCTGGTCCTGGTCCTCGCGGACTCCTACCTCGTGCTGTTCGTCGGCTGGGAGGGCGTGGGCCTGGCCTCGTACCTGCTGATCGGGTTCTGGAACCACGAGCGGGCCAACGCGGTGGCCGCCAAGAAGGCGTTCATCATGAACCGCGTGGGCGACCTCGGACTGATCGTCGCGCTCATGCTCATGTTCGCGGGCTTCGGAGCGGTCGACTTCGCGACGGTCTTCGCCGACGCCCCGGAGGCGGGCACGGCGCTGCTGACCGCGATCGCCCTGGCGCTCCTGGTCGCCGCGTGCGGCAAGTCGGCGCAGTTCCCGCTCCAGGCGTGGCTCGGTGACGCCATGGCGGGTCCCACGCCCGTCTCGGCGCTCATCCACGCGGCCACCATGGTCACCGCGGGCGTGTACCTGGTCGTGCGCTCGGCGCCGATCTTCGACGGAGCCCC
The DNA here is from genome assembly GCF_042789955.1 of Oerskovia sp. NPDC056781. NCBI lineage: Bacteria > Bacillati > Actinomycetota > Actinomycetes > Micrococcales > Cellulomonadaceae > Oerskovia > Oerskovia sp. NPDC056781. The sequence goes on along the minus strand of NZ_JBHUAD010000009.1, from coordinate 5,586 downwards.
GACGGCGCAGCTCGTCGTGGTCCTCGTCGGCGCGGTCACGCTCCTGTTCGGGGCGATCGTCGGTTGTGCCAAGGACGACATCAAGAAGGTCCTGGCCGCCTCGACCATGTCGCAGATCGGCTACATGATGCTCGCGGCCGGGCTGGGGCCCATCGGGTACGCGTTCGCGATCTTCCACCTCGTGACGCACGGCTTCTTCAAGGCCGGGATGTTCCTCGGCGCGGGCTCGGTCATGCACGGCATGGACGACGGGGTCGACATGCGGCGCTTCGGTGCGCTGTCGAGGTACATGAAGGTCACGTGGATCACGTTCGGCCTCGGATGGCTCGCGATCCTCGGTATCCCGCCGTTCTCCGGTTTCTGGTCGAAGGACAAGATCATCGAGGCGGCGTTCGTGCCGATCGACGGGCAGGAGTGGCGTGCGTGGGTCTTCGGCGGCGTCGCGCTGCTGGGAGCGGGCATCACGGCGTTCTACATGTCGCGCCTGTTCTTCATGACGTTCCACGGGCACAAGCGCTGGAACGACGGGTCGGGCAGCCCCACGGGGCCGCTCTCGACCGACGGGCCCGTGCAGCACCCGCACGAGTCCCCCGCGCTCATGACGGCGCCCATGATCGTCCTCGCGGTGGGCTCGGTGGCCCTGGGCGGGCTGCTCGCGATCGGCAACGTGTTCGTCGACTGGCTCTCGCCCGTGACGGGACACGCCGAGCACGCCGAACCGGTGCTGCCGGTGTGGTCGCTCATCACGCTGACCCTGGTCCTCGTCCTGCTGGGCGTGCTCCTGGCCTGGCGCCAGTTCGCGGTGTCCCGTGTCCCGATCGTCCCGCCGCACGGTTCGGTCCTGACCCGCGCGGCCCGCAAGGACCTCTATCAGGACCAGGTCAACGAGGCCGTGTTCATGCGGCCCGGGCAGTACCTCACGCGGTCCCTCGTCTACGGGGACCGGCAGATGGTCGACGGCGGCTGGATGGGTCTTGCCGGCCTCGTCGGCGCGACAGGGGAGAAGTTGCGCGGCATGCAGAACGGATTCGTCAGGTCGTACGCGGCGACGATGCTCGCCGGCCTGATCGTGATCGTCGCGGTGGTCCTCGCCGTGACCACCGGAACAGGGAGCTGAGGGACCGATGACCACCGAGATTCCCTGGCTGACACTCCTGATCGTCCTGCCGCTCGTCGGTGCGGCCGCGGTCTGGGGGCTGGGCGCCACGTCGGCGCGCAAGCACCTGCGGACCGTGGCGGTCGTGTTCGGTCTCGCCGAGCTCGTGCTCCTGGGCCTCGCGATCAGCGCGTTCGACACCTCGGACGCGGGCACGTACCAACTCACCGAGACGCACGCATGGATCCCGCAGCTCGGCGTGAGCTACGCGGTGGGGGCCGACGGCGTCGCGCTCCTGCTGGTCGGGCTCGCGGTCCTGCTGGTCCCGCTCGTGATCCTGGCGGCGTGGCGCGAGCAGGACGGCGACCTCGCCAAGCTCCGCCACTACCTGGGGCTGGTGCTGCTGCTCGAGGCGTTCATGGTCGCGGTCTTCGTGGCCCGCGACGTGTTCTTCTTCTACGTGCTGTTCGAGGCCATGCTGATCCCGGTCTACTTCATGATCGGCGGCTTCGGGGGCGGGGCGCAGAGACGCTACGCGGCCGTGAAGTTCCTGCTGTTCTCGCTCGCCGGCGGGCTCGTCATGCTCGTCGCGGTCATCGCCCTGTACCTCAACGGGCCGGGCGGCGAGCAGGGCTTCCTGACGCAGAACCTGGTCGACCACCTCGCGGCGAACCCGCTGGCGGTGAGCACCGAGAGACTGCTCTTCCTCGGCTTCTTCCTGGCCTTCGCGATCAAGGCGCCGCTCTTCCCGGTCCACACCTGGTTGCCCGACGCCGCCGAGCACGCTCCCGCGGGCACCTCGACGCTCCTCGTGGGCGTACTGGACAAGGTGGGCACGTTCGGCATGCTGACCCTGTGCCTGCCGCTCTTCCCGAACGCGAGCCGGTGGGCGGCCCCCGTGGTCGTGGTGCTCGCGGTCGTCTCGATCCTGTACGGCGCGCTCATGGCGATCGGCCAGAGCGACATCATGCGGCTCATCGCGTACACGTCGGTGTCGCACTTCGGCTTCATCGTCCTCGGGATCTTCTCGTTCACGTCGCTCAGCGTCTCCGGGGCCTCGTTCTACATGTTCAACCACGGGATCTCGACGGGCGCGCTGTTCCTGCTCGCCGGGTTCCTCGTCGCGCGGCACCCGGCGCGCTCGCAGCGTCTGGCCGACTACGGCGGGCTCCAGCGGGTCACGCCGGTCCTCGCGGGGACGTTCCTCGTGGCGGGTCTCTCGGCCCTGTCGCTGCCCGGCCTGTCGACGTTCGTCTCGGAGATCATGGTGCTCGTGGGGACCTTCTCCCGCAGCCACCCGGCAGCTCTCGTGGCCGTCCTCGGTGTCGTCCTCGCGGCCCTGTACGTCCTGCTGACCTACCAGAAGGTCTTCACGGGCAAGGCCCCGCACGACCTCGTGGGGACCCCGGACCTCGGGGCGCGCGAGAAGTGGGTCGTCGCCCCCCTGGTCGTGGCCCTGCTCGTCCTGGGCTTCTACCCGGCTCCCGCGCTCGACCTGGTGCGCGAGCCCGCGGACGCGACCATGACGGCCGTGGGGGTCGAGAACCCGCCCACCACCCCTGATCTCCTCAGCGTTGAAGGGAGCGACTCGTGACCCCCGCAGCCGCCTTCGTGGCCCCCGTGATCGAGTGGGCCTACCTGGTCCCGGTGCTCGTCGTCCTGGGCGCCGGTGTCGTCGGGGTGCTCGTCGAGGCCTTCGTGCCCGACCGTGCCCGCCGCGTCGTGCAGGTCGTGCTCGCGCTCGCCGCGCTGGCCGGGGCGCTCACGTCGATCGTCCTGCTCTGGCCCGACGTGCTCGCGCAGAACGGCGTGCGGGTCCTGGGTGGCGCGCTCGTCGTCGACCCGTTCGGGCTCGCGGTGCAGGGGATCGTCGTGGTCCTCGCGCTCCTGGCGACGCTCGTGATCGCGGACCGCACCTCGACCAAGCAGGACGCGTTCGCGCCCACGGCCGCGGCCGTGCCGGGCTCGGCGTACGAGGACCTCGCGCGCCGTCGTGGCCTCGAGCAGACCGAGGTGTTCCCGCTCGTGCTCTTCGCGGTCGGCGGCATGATGATCTTCCCCGCGACGGGCGACCTGCTCACGATGTTCGTCGCGCTCGAGGTGCTCTCCCTCCCGCTGTACGTGCTCACGGCGCTCGCGCGGCGCCGTCGGCTCCTGTCCCAGGAGGCGTCGTTCAAGTACTTCCTCCTGGGAGCCTTCGCGTCGGCGATCTTCATCTTCGGCGTGGCGCTCGTGTACGGCTTCGCCGGGTCGGTGCGGCTCGCGGACGTCCGCGGCGCGCTCCTGGAGGGCGGCGGCCTCGACGGGATGACGGGCCTCGTGCTGCTCGGCCTCGTCATGGTGCTCACGGGGCTGCTGTTCAAGGTCGGCGCCGCCCCGTTCCACTCGTGGACGCCTGACGTCTACCAGGGTGCCCCCACGCCCGTCACGGGCTTCATGGCGGCCTGCACCAAGGCGGCGGCGTTCGGGGCGCTCCTGCGCGTGCTGTACGTCGTCGGGCAGGCGCTGCCCGCCGACCTCCAGGAGAAGCTCGTGATCGCGCTGTGGGTCGTCGCGATCCTCACGATGATCGTCGGGACGGTGATCGGTGTCATCCAGACCGACATGAAGCGCCTGCTCGCGTACTCGTCGATCGCGCACGCGGGCTTCCTGGTCGTGGCGCTCGTCGGGTTCGGCGAGCTGAGCGGGTTCGGGGTCCGGGCGCTGCTGTTCTACCTCCTCGCATACGGTCTGGCGACCGTGGGCGCGTTCGCGGTCGTGACGCTCGTGCGCGAGCGCGCCCCGCAGCCCGTCGTGGTCCCCGCCGAGGCGGAGCTCGCGACGGTCGGCGCGGTGCCGGGCGCCGGGACGGGCGGGACGGCGGGCCCCTCCAGCACGTCGCCCGACGGCGGAGTGGTCCTGGGCGAGGCCACGCACCTCACGGAGTGGGCCGGGCTGGGCAAGCGGAGCCCTTGGCTCGCGGGCGCGTTCGCGCTCTTCCTGCTGTCGATGGCCGGGATCCCGCTCACGGCGGGCTTCATCGCGAAGTTCACGGCCTTCCAGTCGGCGGTCGCGGTGGGCGCCTGGCCGCTCGCCCTGATCGGTGTGCTGGCCTCGGCGGTCGCGGTCTTCTTCTACGTGCGGGTCATCGTGCTGATGTTCTTCACGCCCTCCCCGCGGGCGGCGGCGGAGGGTGCGTCGGAGGCCTCCTCGGACGCGGCGGAGGCCGCAGGCCCGGACCTGGGGACGACCGGTGGGACCGCGGGGCCGGGGAGCGCCGTGGCCGCGCTCGCGAGCCGTGTCACGGTCGTCCGGTCGGAGGGATTCACGACGATCGCCATCACGATCTGTGTGATCGGCGTCATCCTTCTCGGCGTTTTGCCCTCCTCGGTTCTCGATCTGGCCTTCGAGGCGGCTAAGTTCAGACCGTGACCACTGTGCCACCCGTCTCCACGACGGCGATCCCCCTGACCGATCCGGAGCTCGCCGCGACGCTCACCGCCCGCCTCACGACAGTCGAGGCGAGGCTGAGCGACGCCGTCGCGCACTCCGACGGGCTCGCGGACTCCGCGTCCCGCCACCTCGTCAACGCCGGCGGCAAGCGCCTGCGCCCGCTCCTCGCGCTGCTGTGCGCGGAGCTCGGCGACGGCGCCAGGCCCGAGGTGGTGGAGGCGGCCGTCGTCGTCGAGCTCACCCACCTGGCCTCGCTCTACCACGACGACGTCATGGACTCCGCGCCGGTGCGCCGCGGTGCTCCCTCGGCGCACGCCGTGTGGGGCAACTCCGTCGCGATCCTCATCGGCGACCTGCTCTTCGCCCGCGCGGCGTCGACGGTCGCGGCGCTGGGTCCCGAGGCCGTGCTCATCCAGGCGCGCACCTTCGAGCGCCTGTGCCTCGGCCAGCTCCACGAGACGACGGGTCCCTCGGCGTCCGACGACCCCGTCGAGCACTACCTGGGCGTCCTCGCGGACAAGACCGCGTCGCTGCTGGCGACCTCGGCCCGCCTCGGCGCGATGTTCGGCGGGTGCGACCAGGCGGTCGTCGAGGTCGTCGCGGAGTACGGCGAGAAGCTCGGCGTCGCCTTCCAGCTCGCCGACGACGTGCTCGACCTCGCGTCGTCGGGGGCCGAGTCCGGCAAGACCCCGGGCACGGACCTGCGGGAGAAGGTGCCGACCATGCCGGCCCTGCTGCTGCGCGCCCGTGTCGCGGCCGGGTCGGGCACGGCGGCCGACGCCGCGCTGGTCGACCTCCTGGACTCGGACCTGTCGGGGGACGAGGAGCTCGCGGCCGCGGTCGCGGCCCTGCGGGCCCACGAGGTCCTCGGTGAGACCAGGGCGCTCGCCGTCGGGTGGGCGCGTGCAGCCATCGACGAGCTCGAGCCGCTGCCCGCCGGGCCGGTCAAGGAGGCCCTGGTCGCCTTCGCCCAGGCGCTGGCGGACCGCGCGGCCTGAACGCCCCGTCGGGGCACGAACACGACGGAGGGCGGTGCGCAGGACCCACGGGTCCGGCGC
>NZ_JBHUAD010000008.1:0-38594 GCF_042789955.1 Oerskovia sp. NPDC056781 | reverse complement strand
CCGTCGGATGACGACCTCAACCCCGTTCTCGGTGGCCTGGGTGCCGAGGCTCAGTCCAGGTAGTCGGCGACCAGCTGCTCCGCGATGCCCGTGTACGTGCCCGGGGTGAGGTCCGTGAGGCGGCGCGTGACGTCGTCGGGCAGGCCGAGGCCCTGGACGAACTCCCGCATCTCCTCACCCGTGAGCCGGTGCCCGCGCGTGAGGTCCTTCAGTCGCTCGTACGGGTTCTCCATGCCGGGGACGCCCGCGACCGAGGCCGCGCGCATGGCCGACTGGATGGGCTCGCCGAGCACCTCCCAGTTGGCGTCGAGGTCCGCGGCGAGCAGGTCCGCGTTGACCGCGAGCGCGCGCAGCCCGCGCGAGACGTTGTCCACCGCGAGCAGCGAGTGGCCGAACGCCGGACCGATGTTGCGCTGCGTCGTCGAGTCCGTGAGGTCGCGCTGCAGGCGCGAGGTCACGAGCGTGGAGGCGAGCGTGTCGAGCAGCGCGCAGGAGATCTCGAGGTTCGCCTCGGCGTTCTCGAAGCGGATCGGGTTGACCTTGTGCGGCATGGTCGAGGACCCCGTCGCGCCCGGCACCGGGATCTGCTTGAAGAAGCCGAGCGAGATGTACGTCCACACGTCGGTGCTGAGGTTGTGCAGGACGCGGTTGAAGCGGGCCAGGTCGCTGTAGAGCTCGGCCTGCCAGTCGTGCGACTCGACCTGCGTCGTCAGCGGGTTCCACGTGAGGCCCAGGCTCTCGACGAAGGACTTCGAGACGCCCGGCCAGTCGACGCCCGGCACGGCGACCGTGTGCGCGCCGTACGTGCCCGTCGCGCCGTTGAGCTTGCCGAGGTACTCGGCGCCCTCGATGCGGCGCAGCTGGCGGCGCAGGCGGTGCGCGAGCACGGCAATTTCCTTGCCCAGGGTGGAGGGCGTCGCCGGCTGGCCGTGCGTGCGGCTCAGCAGCGGGACGGCCGCGTGCTCGCGCGCCATGTCCGCGAGCTGGTCCGCGAGGGCCGTCGCGGCGGGCAGCCACACGTCGCGCACCGCGCCCTGCACCATGAGCGCGTACGACAGGTTGTTGACGTCCTCGCTCGTGCACGCGAAGTGCACCAGCTCGCCCGCCGATGGCAGGACGGTGCCCTCGCCCAGGATGCTCGGGGCGGCCTCGAGCCGACGCTTGATGTAGTACTCGACGGCCTTGACGTCGTGCACCGTGACGCGCTCGATCTCGCCCAGCTCGGCGATGCCCGCGGCGTCGAAGTCCGTGACGATCGCGCGCAGGTACGCCTTCTCGGCGTCGCTCAGCGCGGGCGCGCCCGGGACCACGGGGCCCTCGGTGAGGGCGATGAGCCACTCGACCTCGACGTGGAGGCGCTCGCGGTTCAGCGCGGCCTCGCTCAGGTGGTCGACCAGAGGCGCGACGGCGCCACGGTAGCGCCCGTCGAGCGGGCCCAGGGCGATGGGCGGGGTGATGTCGGCGAGCGTGGCGCGCTGGGGCGTGGTCACGGCGGGCGCGGCGGAGTCGGCGGAGTCCGTAGGCATGGCGCCATTCTCCCACGGGCGCCCGACGGCGGAGCGGGCGTCTCGCGGTCGTCTCGCGCTGGGCGCGCGTCGCTGCCGAGCATGCGGGTGACGTCGCAGAACGGCCGGTTCGACGAGGACAGGGCCGTGCGCGTCCGCGACGAAGGAGGTCGAGGGAGGTCGAAGGAGACCGGGCCGTGCACAGGCCCGGCGGGCGGAGCTCCTGCCCACAGAAGCGAGCGCCGACCAGCGGGCCCCGGGGGAGTGTCCCTACGGTCGTGCGCATGTCGACCTCCTTCTCCCTCCCCGGCGTCACCTCCGGCTGGTCCCCTGCCCTCGACGTGGTCGATCCCCGGCCCGAGCTGCGCCGCGCGGCAGACCTCGTCGTCGAGGCCGTCACGAGGGTCCGCCGGACCGCGGACGTCGCGTGGGAGGGGCAGGCGTCGGACGGGTACCGGGACCTCGTCGTCGAGGCGGTCCACGAGCTGTACCGGACGGACCGCGCCGCCGACCGGGCGGTGGGGGCGGCAGCGCGGTACGTCCGGACGATCGAGGCCGCGAACGCCGAGGCGAGCTTGCGATGAGCAGCACACCGGACCCGACCGCAGGGGTCGTCGTCTCCGGAGGGACGACCCGGGTCGAGACGGCCGACCTGGTCGCGGCCGCCGCCACCGTCCTCGAGGCTGCGCTGCACGTCGAGGCCGCCGTCGACGAGAGCCGGCGTGCCTACGGGCTCGTCAGCGGCCTCGTGGACGTGCCGCCCTCCTCGGTGCGCTGGGTCGACGCGATGGCGGGGTGCTACGGGACCCTCGGTCCCGGGACGTCGTCGTGGGCTCCCGTCCCGCCCGAGGTCGTGACCGCGCGCTCCGCGCTGCTCGACGAGACCGTGGCCTACACCGACGCGCTCGTCCTGGCGCGCGAGGTGCTCCTGGGGCTGTTCGACCGGCTCCGGAAGGCCGCCGGGATCTACGAGGAGGGCGAGTCAGGGGCCGAGGGCTTCGTCTCGTGGCTCGCGGGGGTGCCCGGGCTCGGGATCGGGGTGGTGCTGGCGGCCGGGGCCTACGACGTCGGGAAGGGGATCGGGGCGGGGCAGGGGGTGCAGCCGGGGCGTCTCCTCACGGGGTCCGGGGCGTACCACGACGAAGTGGTGCGGGGAACGAGCGCGATCATCGGGATCGGGGCGGCCGGTCGAGGGCTCGGTGGTCTCGGCGGCTGGTTCCGTGGGGCGACCGTCCAGGACGCGGCCGGTGCGCTGCGCGACGTGTCCCAGTCCTACCGGCGGCTGTTCGAGCCGGGGGTCGTGACGACCGAGCTCACCGGCACGGACCTGCCCGACGGGTTCGACAAGCCCGTGGCACGCAGCGCCGAGGACCTCCTGTCCGGGATCGACGTGGTCTACGGCACGGGCAACGACCTCCCGGACTCGGTCGTCTCGGTCGAGAAGTACGTGGACGACGACCAGCGGGCGACGTGGGTCGTGACGGTGCCCGGGACACAGCTCGGGAACCCGACGACGCCGTTCAGCATGACGTCGAACTTCGACCTGGTGCAGGGCGAGCACGCCGACAGCACCGCGCACGTGCTCGAGGCCATGCGTCAGGCCGGCATCCCCGCGGGGGAGGAGGTCGTGCTCGTCGGCCACTCCCAGGGTGGCATGGTCGCGATGGCCGTCGCGGCAGCCGCCACAGGCACCGCGGCCGCGGCAGGAACCGTGCCCCGATACGACGTCCGCCAGGTCCTGACTGCGGGGGCGCCGGTCGGGCTGGCGGCCCTGCCCTCAGGCGTCCGCGCCACGCACGTCGAGATCGAGCAGGAGGGCGTCTCCCAGCTCGACGGCGCCGACAACCCGGTCGGCCCGGACCGGGTTACGGTCCGCGCGGACCTCGACTTGCCGGGCGTACCCGGGGCGAACGGCAAGGTCCCGCACGGCGTGCCGTTCCACGTCGAGGTCCTCGGGCGTGCCCGCGAGGTCGGCCAGCCGGGGCTCGTGGACAACCTCGACGCGCTCGAGAAGGCCGTCTCGGGTGAACGTGTCGAGGCGCGCTACTTCCGTGGAGCGCTCGACCCGCTGCCCGTCGCCCCGCCGTGACCCTGAGGCCACGGCCACGGCCACGGCCACGGCCACGGGCACGGCCACGGCCACGGCCTCGGACGCGGCGTCCGTCGGCCATAGCGACGAGTCCGTCCGCACGGCTGCTCCAGGGTTCGTGGTCGCCCTCGGTCGAGGTCGGCCCGGCAGGGTCAGACCCGTGACTTGGGTGCGACCACCGCGGAGATGAGGAAGTTCAGGACGCCGATGATGAGCGCGGCGAGCAGTGCCCACCAGAACCCGCCCTCGATCCGGATGCCCCAGTCGGTCTGCTCGGTGATCCACGCCGTGAGCATCAGCATGAGGGCGTTCACGACGAGCGTGAACAGGCCCAGCGTGAGGATGTAGAGCGGGATCGAGATGACCTGCACGATCGGCTTGATGATCGCGTTGACCAGTGAGTAGATGAGGGCCACGGCGAGGACGATCACGATCTGGCCACCGACGGTGTCGGAGCCGACGATCGAGAAGTGGTCGTCGATGAACAGGCTCGTGAGCCAGATCGCGATGCCGGTGACGATGACGCGGATGACGAAGCTCATGCGTGCCATCCTGCCATCCCTGTCCATCGCTCCGCCGGGCCACGCCGGGGAGGGTGGGAGGTGCCCGCGACGTGAGCGACGCCGTCGGGCAGCGGGGGACGATGGCATCCTGGAGGGCGTGACCAGCCCCGCGCCCTCCGTGCCCACGCCCCCCGCCGCAGGCGTCCCGCTCCGTGCCGCCGTTGCCGCGCTGCCTGCCTACGTGCCGGGTGCGCGCCTCGCACCCGGGTCGAGCGCGTTCAAGCTGTCGTCCAACGAGAACCCGTACCCGCCGCCCGCCGCGGTCGTCGCGGCGATCGTCGACGCGGCCGCGGACACCAACCGCTACCCGGACATGTACGCGACGGACCTGACCGAGGCGCTCGCGACCGACCTGGGCGTGGACGCGGCGCAGGTCGTCGTGGGCAACGGCTCGGTGGCGGTGCTCGCGCACATCCTGTCGGCCGTCGTGGACGCGGGCGACGAGGTCGTGTACCCGTGGCGCTCGTTCGAGGCGTACCCGATCGCGGTCGCGGTCGCGGGCGGCACCTCGGTGCGCGTCCCGGTGACCCGGGAAGGTCGGCTCGACCTGCCTGCGATGGCCGCGGCGATCAGCGACCGCACGCGCGTCGTGCTGGTCTGCACGCCCAACAACCCGACGGGCCCCGTGGTGCACGCGGGCGAGCTCGATGCGTTCCTCGCGGCGGTCCCGACCGACGTCCTGGTGGTCCTCGACGAGGCCTACCTGGAGTTCGTACGCGACCCGCAGGCGCCCGACGGCCTCGCGGTCCTCGCGGCGCACCCCAACGTGGTCCTGCTGCGCACGCTGTCCAAGGCGTACGGCCTGGCCGGGCTGCGCGTCGGCTACGCGGTCGCCGAGCCCGCGCTGGCGGCGGGCATCCGCGCGGTCTCCACGCCGTTCGGCGTCTCGCACGTGGCCCAGCGAGCGGCGCTCGCGGCCCTGTCGGTCAAGGACGAGCTGCTCGAGCGCGTCGAGCACCTGGTCTCGCGGCGCGAGCGCCTGGTCGAGGGGCTGCGGGACCAGGGCTGGGACCTGCCGGAGACGCAGGCGAACTTCGTGTGGTTCCCGCTCGGTGGCCCGACGGCGGAGCTCGCCGCGGGCGCGTCGGCGGCGGGTCTCCTGGTGCGCCCGTTCGCGGGCGAGGGCATCCGGGTGAGCGTGGGCGAGGAGGAGGCGACCGAGGCGTTCCTGAGGGTCGCGGCCGGCTGGCGGTAGCGGCACCGGTACCTGTTGCCGGAGGAAGCCACCGGGAGAAGACTCCCGGTATGGACACTCCCTCGTACGACCAGCTCCAGGACGACTACGGCTGGCTCTTCGGCACGGCCGCGCTGATCGTCTGGGCGGCCGTCGCGATCATCTTCCTGATCGCCTACATCCAGATCATCCGCAAGGCCGGCTACTCGGGGTGGTGGGTCCTCGTGGGGATCGTGCCGCTGCTGAACGTCGTGATGTTCCTGGTGTTCGCGTTCTCGACGTGGCCGGTCGTCCGGGAGCGGGACGCCCTGCGTGCGCGGGCGGGGTACACCGGTCAGTATCCGCAGGGCTGACCCCCGAGTCTCGGCGTGCGGACAGGCGCCGCTGTACGTGGCGAGGGGCGTGGGGGAGCGGGGGCGCCCCGGGCTTCTGAGGGGTTGCGCCAACCGTTCAGCCCGTGACGCCCTGGTTCGCGGTGCGACGTGGACGCCGGGTTGGAGGGAACCTCCAAAGACGAGCGGGGAAGGTTTGTCCTCCAATGGCGGAGGAGGCTACGGGCTCGTAGCCTACGCTTGCGTAAGCTACGGTGTCGTAGGTTCGGTCGGGAACGGCCGAGGACCGCCCCCGAGCGACCCGGGCTCACGCCTCGGGCCGCACCGAAGGAGAACGCGTGAACCAGCAGCACACGGCCCCCGCGGCCGACCTCGCAGCCGAGACTGCCGGCGGTCCCCTGGCGGCCTCGACGGACACCGGTACCCCGGACACCGGGGCGACGCTCCCCGTCGACGCGGACCTCCTCCAGCTCCTGACCCCGACCGGTGCGCGGGTCGAGACCCCGGAGAACGCGGCCTATCGCGAGCGCGTCGCCCACCTGGACGCCGACGCCCTGCGCGGCCTGTACCGCGACATGGTCCTGACCCGCCGCTTCGACGACGAGTCGACCTCTCTGCAGCGGCAGGGCGAGCTCGGGCTCTTCCCCCAGGCGCTCGGCCAGGAGGCAGCGCAGATCGGCTCGGGCCGGGCGCTCGCCCCGCAGGACTACGTCTTCCCGTCCTACCGCGAGCACGGGGTCGCGTACACGCGCGGCGTCGACGTCGCGGACATCCTGCGCCAGTTCCGTGGCATCGACCACGGAGGCTGGGACCCGGACGAGCACAACTTCCACCTCTACACGCTCGTGATCGGCTCGCACACGCTGCACGCGACGGGCTACGCGATGGGCGTCCAGCGCGACGGTCTCGTCGGCACGGGTGACCCGGCCAAGGACACCGCGGTCGTGACGTACTTCGGCGACGGCGCCACGTCCCAGGGCGACGTGAGCGAGGCCCTCGTGTTCGCCGCGGTCAACGAGTCCCCGGTCGTGTTCTTCTGCCAGAACAACCAGTGGGCCATCTCCGAGCCCACGACCAAGCAGTCACGCGTGCCGATCCACCAGCGTGCCCACGGCTTCGGCATCCCGAGCCTGCGGGTCGACGGCAACGACGTCCTCGCGTGCTACGCCGCGACGGCCGAGGCGCTCGAGCGTGCGCACTCGGGCGGTGGCCCCACGTTCATCGAGGCCTACACGTACCGCATGGGTGCCCACACGACCTCGGACGACCCCACGCGCTACCGCACCTCCGAGCAGGAGGAGCTGTGGCGCCGTCGGGACCCCATCGACCGCCTGCGCCTCCTCCTGGAGGCCGAGGGTGCGTGGGACGAGCAGTGGGCCGCGGACCTCGAGACCGAGGGCGACGCGCTCGGCGAGCGGCTGCGGACGTTCGTCCGGGGCCTGGGCCGCCCGTCGACCGAGTCGATGTTCGAGCACGTGTACGCGACCGAGCACGCGGTCGTCACGGCCGAGCGCCGGTGGTTCGAGGAGTACGAGGCGTCCTTCACGGACGAGGGAGCCTCGAGGACGCACGACCAGCACGGAGGAGCACGATGAGCGCGCCGACCACCACCGCACCGGCCACGGCGACCGGCACGGCCCGCCTCACGCTGGGCAAGGCCATCAACGAGGGCATGCGTGCCTCGCTCGCGGGCGACCCCAAGGTCCTGCTCATGGGTGAGGACATCGGCAGGCTCGGCGGTGTCTTCCGTGTGACCGACGGGCTCCAGGCGAGCTTCGGCGAGGACCGGGTGGTCGACACCCCGCTCGCCGAGTCCGGGATCGTCGGGACCGCGATCGGGCTCGCGCTGCGCGGCTACCGACCCGTGTGCGAGATCCAGTTCGACGGCTTCATCTTTCCGGCCTACGACCAGATCACGACGCAGCTCGCCAAGATGCACTACCGCTCGCGCGGGCGTCTCAACCTTCCCGTGGTGATCCGCGTGCCGTTCGGCGGCGGGATCGGCGCGGTCGAGCACCACAGCGAGAGCCCCGAGGCGCTGTTCGCGCACACCCCCGGGCTGCGCGTGGTCTCGCCGTCGACCCCGCAGGACGCGTACACGATGATCCGCGAGGCCATCGCGTCCCCGGACCCCGTGCTGTTCTTCGAGCCCAAGGGACGCTACTGGGACAAGGGCGACGTCGTGCTCGACGGCCCCGTGGGCGACTCGACGCTCAACTCAGCGGTCGTGGTGCGCGAGGGCACGGACCTGACGCTCGTCGCGTACGGCCCCACGGTCCCGACCGCGCTCAAGGCCGCGGCCGCGGCCGCCGCCGAGGGCACGAGCATCGAGGTCGTCGACCTGCGCAACATCTCGCCGCTCGACACCGCGACGGTCGTCGCGTCGGTCCGCAGGACCGGGCGCTGCGTCGTGGTGCACGAGGCCGCCACGTTCCTCGGCTCGGGCGCCGAGATCGCCGCACGCGTGACCGAGGAGTGCTTCTACGAGCTCGAGTCGCCCGTGCTGCGCGTGGGCGGCTTCCACACGCCGTACCCCGTGGCGAAGCTCGAGCACGAGTACCTGCCGAGCCTCGACCGGGTCCTCGACGCGGTCGACCGCGCCATGGCGTTCTGACGGCCCCGCGCCGCACCCGATCTTCCGACCCGCAGACCAGTTCACACGAGGAGCAGGCAGTGCCCACCTTCGAGCAGTTCAAGCTCCCTGACGCCGGCGAAGGACTCACCGAGGCGGAGATCGTGCAGTGGCACGTGGCCGTCGGTGACGAGGTCACGGTCAACCAGACGATCGTGGAGATCGAGACGGCCAAGTCGCTCGTCGAGCTCCCGTCCCCCTACACGGGCGTCGTCACCGAGCTGCTCGTCGCCGAGGGCGACACGGTCGAGGTCGGCGTGCCGATCATCGTGGTCGACACGGACCCGACGGGCGAGCCGTCGGCCCCCGCCCCCGCGGCGGAGGTGCCTGCTGCCGAGGGTGGCGGCGCCGTCCTCGTCGGCTACGGCGTCGCCGAGCAGGCGAGCGCGCGTCGCCCGCGCCGGGCCGCCGCTGCGCCCGCAGGCCCGACGGCGGAGCGCCCCGTGCCCGTCGCCGCGCCTCCCGCTCGGGTGGCCCCGGCACCCGCCGTGCAGCCGGCGCGACCGGCGCCGTCGGGCCCCATCCGTGCCCTGGTCTCCGCCGCGACCGCCGGCCGGACCGTCCTCGCCAAGCCCCCCGTGCGCAAGCTCGCGCGCGATCTGGGCGTCGAGCTCGCGTCCGTGCCCGCGACCGGCCCGGGCGGGATCATCACGCGCGAGGACGTGCTCGCCTACAACGCGCGCTCCGAGCCGCGCACGCTCGCCACCTACGCGGGCGACGACTCGCCCTGGCTCAACGACGCGGGGACGGGCTCGTCCGTGACCCCCGACGGACGCCAGACGCGCGTGCCCGTGAAGTCCGTGCGCAAGCGCACTGCCGAGGCCATGGTCCAGAGCGCGTTCACGGCTCCGCACGTGACCGAGTTCCACACGGTCGACGTCACCAAGACCATGAAGCTCGTCGCGAAGCTCCGCGAGGACCGCGAGTTCAAGGACGTGCGCGTCACGCCCCTGCTCATCACGGCGCGCGCGCTGCTGCTCGCGGTGCGCCGCCACCCCGACATCAACGCGAGCTGGGACGAGGCCGCCCAGGAGATCGTCTACAAGCACTACGTGAACCTGGGGATCGCGGCCGCGACGCCGCGCGGGCTCGTCGTGCCCAACATCAAGGACGCGCACCGCCTCGACCTCAAGGGCCTCGCGCAGGGGCTCGCGGACCTCACGGCCACGGCTCGCGCCGGCCGCACGTCGCCCGCCGACATGTCCGACGGGACCATCACGATCACCAACGTGGGCGTGTTCGGGATCGACACCGGCACCCCGATCCTCAACCCGGGCGAGGCCGCGATCCTCGCGTTCGGCGCGATCCGCGAGCAGCCCTGGGTCCACAAGGGGAAGATCAAGAAGCGCTGGGTCACGCAGCTCGCGCTGAGCTTCGACCACCGCCTGGTCGACGGCGCGCTCGGTGCGTACGTCCTCGCCGACGTCGCGAAGATCCTCGAGGACCCGGCCCAGGCGCTCGTCTGGGGCTGACGAGCACCGCCGACCACCGGGAGGGAGCGCGCAGGGCGACCTGCGCGCTCCCTCTCGTCGTGCTCCTGGTGAGCCGGAGCAGGCCGGGCACCGGACGGCGGCGCTCGAGCACTACCGCCGGGCCGCCGCGCACTCCACGAGCACCCCGGAACAACGGCACCTCGCCGCCCAGGTGGCGCGTCTCGCGCGGTCCTGACGTCCGGTCCCAGCCGGGTCGCTCTCGGGTCGCCGGGACGAATCCCTACCGGTTGCCCGGTCTCGGAGTTGACCAGAGACTGTCAGGACTCGACGAGGAAGGGCGTACCCGATGACGACCACCCGCTCCCCCGAAGGACGGACCTCGCGTCGACGGCTGGTCGCCTCGACGTCGGTCCTCGCACTCACCGCCGCGCTGACCCTCGGGGCCGCGGCCGTCGGACCGTTCGTCGCGCCCGCCGCCGCAGAACAGCTCCCGACGTGCCCCGACGGGGACAACGACGGGACCGTCGGGCCGCCCCTGTTCACCGACAACGCCGTCGCGGTGTACGTCGGTGGGGACTTCACGGCGAACGAGAACGCGGCCGAGAGCGAGGGCCTGCTCGTCGTCCACGGGGAGGCGAGCTTCGAGCGGAACGGGATCTTCAACGTCGGGGTCGTGGGAGCCGGCTCGGGCGCGGCGCCGACGCCCGGGTCGACCATGCTGGCCGTGGGCGGGAACCTGACCATCGGACCGAGCTCGGCCGTCGACGTCGGCGCCGGGGCCACCGGAGGAGGGGCGGTGCACGTCGGCGGGGTCATCGACGACGACTCCCGGCTCCTGACGAACGGCGCGGGGGCCGTCGAGAACATGGGGCCGAGCGCGTTGCTGCCCTACGACCCCACGGTCTTCCCGCAGGAGATGATCGACGTCTCGGCCGAGCTCGCCGCGTTCGCCCCGAACGGCACGGCCACCCGCTCGGGGGACACGGTCGTCTTCACCGCCGGGACCGACGACCCAGCCCACCCCGGGCTCCAGGTCTTCGAGGTCGCCGCCGCGACGCTCGACGGCTCGAACGCCGTCCAGTTCAACGGCGTCCCCGACGGCGACTCGATCGTGGTCAACGTGACCGGGGGCCCCCTCGCCTTCTCGCCGCAGGACTTCACCGCGGACGGCGTCCGGGTCGACGCGTTCGGCTTCCCCGGGTTCGCCGACTTCGCGACGAGCCTGATGTGGAACTTCACGGGGTCCGACCAGGTGTCGATCGGTCAGAACGGCCAGTTCATGGGTTCGATCCTGGGGCCCGACATCGACCTCACCGCGACCACGAGCACCAACGGCCGCATCCTCGTCGGTGGTGACTACGTCATGGGCGGGGCGGGTACCGAGCACCACAACTACCCCTGGAACTACGCGTTCCCGTGCGACGACGACGCCCCGCCGATCCCGACCGAGGTCGGCCAGGTGACCGTGACCAAGACCGTGACCCCCGGGTCGGGTCTCACGAACCTCGTCTTCACGGGCTCTGCGCGCTGCACCCTGCCCGACGGTGCGATCTTCATGACGCGATGGGCCGTCAAGGCCGACGAGGTGACCGTGTTCGGCAACATCCCCGTCGACGAGACCTGTCAGATCTTCGAGGACCTCGACGGCGTGTACGAGGACGTGAACGGTGTCCTCGTCCCCGTGGACGCGGGGGACCGGCAGTGGGCTCAGCCCGTGTTCACGATCGACGGGCAGGCGACGGACAGCTTCACGATCACGGAGGCGGGCCAGAACATCACGATCGGCCTGGTCAACGCGCTGCTCGGCACGGTCGACGTGACCAAGGTCGTGTCGGGACCGGACGGCGGGTACGTCGGGACTCGCGAGTTCGACGTCGCCTGGCAGTGCTCCGCCGGGGCCTGGGTGGACGGGGTCGCCGTCGCTCCGGCGGTGACGTCCGGGGCCGTGAGCGTCGCCGCGGGGGCGACGGCTCGTCCGGAGGTGGACGGCAGCGAGGCGTGGTTCCCTGTCGGGACCACGTGCACCTTCGCCGAAGGGCCGCTCACGACCGAGCCCGGAGACTTCGCGGACGGGACCTACGAGTGGGACGGGGCGAGCGTCGACCCCACGGACGTCGTGATCGGCACGGGCGAGACGGGGACCGTCGCGGTCACCGTGACCAACACGTTCCGCAGCACCGTCGGCGGGTTCGAGATCGCGAAGGCGCTCGACGGGGACGCCGCCGCCCAGGTCCCCGCGGACACGGTGTTCACGGTGCGCTACTCCTACGCCGTCAACGGCACGACGGTCAGCCAGGACGTCCAGGTCCCTGCTGACGGGACCCCCGTGGTCGGCCCCCAGGACCTGCCCGAGGGCACGGTCGTCACGTTCGCGGAGATCGCCCTGCCGGGGGTCCCGGGGATCACCTGGGGAACGCCGACCATCACGGTCGCCGGTCAGGCCACGAACCGGCTCGTCGTGGGCGGCGGCTCCTCGGCCGAGGTCGTCGTGACCAACGCGGCCGAGGTCGCGCCGACCCCCACACCGACGCCCACCCCGTCGATCCCGGCGACCCCGGGCACGGACCTGCCGGCGACGGGCGCGGACATCGCGATGATCGCCGGACTGTCGGTGCTGTTCGTCGCGGTCGGCCTCGCGGCGGTCGTCGCCCGTCGACGCTGGACGTCGGGCACGAAGTAGCTCGTGCGGCCCGCGCCGGCCCGGAGAGGGGGGCGCGGGCCCGAGGACGAACGAGAGAGGGGGTGGCGAGCCGGACCGGCCCACCACCCCCTCGTCAGGTCGTGCGACCGGGTCCTGCCCGGCCCGAGGACGGTCAGTGACGCGCGGCGCTCCAGCGGTCCTGCGTGTCCGACGGCAGGCCGTCGTCGTAGGACCAGCCGGCAGGCCTGCGCGTCGGGTCGAACCAGACGTGCCCGCCGCGGGTCCAGCGACGACGGTAGGCGATGATGCGCTCGGGAGTCGTGTCGTCGATCCCGCTCTCCGCGCCGCAGCAGTCGCAGATCGTGTGCGTGGGGCCGTCGAGCGTCCAGCCCGCCTCGTCGAGGTACCAGGCGCACACCCGGCACAGGGCCGCGCTGTGGTCGACGTCCTGGGGTGCGGGCGTGTTCGTCAGACGGACGAGCGCGGCGAGCGCGCGCAGCGGGTTGACCGCTCCGGATGCAGCGGTGCTCTGTCGCGGCATGCGTGGATCCTTTTCTCGAATCTCAACCCCTGGACGTGGGTCCGGCGGCGCGCCCCGTCGTGCAGCGGTCGGAGCGCGCCCAGCCCGGCCGCCGTCGAAGGGACTGGCGCGAGTCTAGACCGGCTTCGTGAGACTCGGGCAGGATGAAACGCCGCACCGTCCGGAAATCACCTGACGGTTTGGTCACTGCGCTCCCCACGGACGGTGCAGGAGCGGCTCACAGCCCGGTCGGACGCGGTGTGCGCAAACCCTTACGGACGGGAAACGGGCGCCGCGCCCGGCAGAAACACGCGCTTCCTACGGTCACGGGTACCGGTCGGGCCTCGCTCGACGACCCCACCGGCAACGGTTCCGCCCAGGTCTCACCCGGTCCCACCAGGAGGCGCCATGCCCGTCCCCGCAGGTCCCACCCCACAGGTCACGACCACCGCGCTCACGCCGTCGTCGGTGTCGCCGCAGGCGCCGGCGCCCGGAGCGGCACCTGCTGCGGCCCCGTCCCGTCGCCGCGGGCGCTGGATCGAGCACTGGGACCCCGAGGACCCCACGTTCTGGCGCGACGGCGGCCGCCGGGTCGCCACCCGCAACCTGTGGATCTCGGTGTTCGCCGAGTTCCTCGGGTTCGCGGTGTGGGCACTGTGGTCGATCGTCGTGCCGCAGCTCGGTGCGGCCGGCTTCACCTTCACCGTGGACCAGCAGTTCTGGCTCATAGCCGTTCCCAGCCTCGTGGGAGCGACGCTGCGCATCCCGTACACGTTCGCGGTCCCGCTGTTCGGGGGACGCAACTGGACGATCGTGTCCGCGCTGCTCCTCCTGGTGCCCACGGTCTCGCTCGCGGTCGTGGTGCAGGACCCGCGGACGCCGTTCGGCGTGATGCTGCTCGTGGCGGCGCTCGCCGGGGTCGGCGGCGGCAACTTCGCGTCCTCCATGGCCAACATCTCGTTCTTCTACCCCGAGAAGGAGAAGGGGAAGGCGCTCGGGCTCAACGCCGCGGGCGGCAACCTCGGGACGGCCGCGGTCCAGCTCGCGGTGCCGCTCGTGATCGTGACGGGAGCGGGCATCGCCCTGGAGCGGGCGGGGCTCATGATGATCCCCTTCGTCCTGCTCGCGGCGTTCCTCGCGTGGCGCTTCATGGACAACCTGTCGCACGCCACGGCGGACGTGCGCTCGTTCGCCGCGGCGGCCCGCAACCGGCACACGTGGATCATCTCGTTCCTCTACATCGGGACGTTCGGGTCGTTCATCGGCTACTCGGGCGCGTTCCCGACGCTGCTCAAGAACCAGTTCCCCGAGGTCACGCTCTCGATCGCGTTCCTCGGTGCGCTCGTGGGCTCGGTGTCCCGACCTCTCGGCGGGATCGTCGCCGACAGGATCGGTGGGGCCCGCGTGACGATCGCGGCGTTCGCCGTCATGGCCGTCGGCGCGTTCGGCGCGATCCAGGCGCTCGGGTCGCACTCGTTCGGACCGTTCTTCGGCTCGTTCCTGCTGCTGTTCGTCGCGACGGGCATCGGCAACGGCGCGACCTACCGCATGATCCCCGCGGTCTTCGCGGCGTCGGGGGAGGCGACGGCGAAGGGCCTGTCCGACGACGAGCGCGCCGCCCACCGCCTCCGGGTCCGCAAGGCGGCCGCGGGGTGCATCGGGATCGCGGGGGCCGTGGGGGCGTTCGGCGGCTTCCTCATCCCGCGCGGCTTCGCGGTCTCGAACGACCTCGCGGGGTCGCTCGTCCCGGCGCTGTGGATCTTCATCGGCGTGTACGCCGTCATGGCCGTCGTGACGTGGGCCGTCTACCGGCGCCGAGGTGCGTCGCTGGCCGCGGCGGGGGTCTGATCATGGACCCCGTCGCCCGGCCTGCCCGCGCCCCGGGCGCGGCAGTCCGTGCCGGGCGAGCGGCGCCGTCGGGCAGGGACACGCACTGTCCCTACTGCGCGCTGCAGTGCGGCATGACGCTCACGCCCGCGCAGGACGGGGGGCCCGACGGCGCAGCCTCGCCCCCCGTGGTCGTCGCACCGCGCGAGTTCCCCACCAACAAGGGTGGCCTGTGCCAGAAGGGCTGGACCAGCGCGAGCCTGCTCACGGCGAGCGACCGGCTCACGGCCCCGCTCGTGCGAGACCGCACGGTCGACGGGGCGGGCGTCGTGACGCGCGGCGAGCTGCGGCCTGCGACGTGGGACGAGGCGCTCGACCGGGTCGCCGCCTCGATCACGGCGATCCAGGCCGAGTCGGGGCGCGACGCGGTCGCGGTCTTCGGCGGTGGGGGACTGACCAACGAGAAGGCGTACGCGCTGGGCAAGCTCGCGCGGACCGTGCTGCGCACCGCGAACATCGACTACAACGGGCGCTTCTGCATGGCGAGCGCGGCCGCCGGGGCGAACCGGGCGTTCGGTGCGGACCGCGGCCTGCCGTTCCCGCTCGCGGACCTCGCGGGGGCCGGTGCCGTGCTGCTGCTCGGTTCGAACCTGGCCGAGACCATGCCGCCCTCGGTCCAGCACCTCGCGGGCGTGCGTGAGCGCGGCGGCCTCGTGGTCGTCGACCCACGACGCTCGGCGACCGCCGCGCTCACGGGACCGCGCGAGGGTCCGCCCCAGGGCGTCCACCTGCAGCCCGTGCCGGGAACCGACCTCGCGGTGCTGCTCGCGCTCCTGCACGTCGTGTGGGCCGAGGGCCTCGCCGACGACGAGTACCTCGTGGCGCGGGCGTCCGGGGTCGAGGACGTGCGGCGAGCGGTCGCGGCCTGGTGGCCCGAGCGGGCCGAGACCGTGTGCGGCGTCCCGGCCGACGACCTCCGCCGTGTCGGTCGGCTCCTCGCCGCGGCCTCGCCCGCGCACGGCGGGCGCGGGGCGTACGTTCTCACGGGCCGCGGCGTCGAGCAGTCGACCCAGGGGACCGCGACCGTCACCGCGGCGATCAACCTCGCGCTCGCTCTCGGCCTGCCCGGCCGGACCGGGTCCGGGTACGGCGCGATCACGGGGCAGGGCAACGGGCAGGGCGGGCGCGAGCACGGGCAGAAGGCCGACCAGCTCCCCGGCTACCGCACGATCGACGACCCGGCCGCTCGCGCCCACGTCGCCGCGGTGTGGGGCGTCGACCCGGCCTCGCTGCCCGGGCCGGGCAGGCCGGCGGTCGAGCTGCTGCGCTCGCTCGGGACGCCGGGCGGCCCGCGGGCGCTGCTCGTGCACGGCTCGAACGTACTGGTCAGCGCCCCGGACGCGACGCGCGTCGCGGAGCGGCTCGACGCCCTCGACCTGCTCGTGGTGTGCGACCTGGTGCCGTCCGAGACCGTGCTGCGCGCCGACGTCGTGCTGCCCGTGACGCAGTGGGCCGAGGAGGAAGGGACCATGACGTCGCTCGAGGGGCGCGTGATCCGCCGACGGCAGGCCGTGACGCCGCCGGGAGACGTGCGGTCCGAGCTGTGGGTCTTCGCCGAGCTCGCACGCAGGCTGGGCTCTACCGTGCCCTTCCCGCTCGACCCGGCCGAGGTCTTCGACGAGCTCGCGCGGGCCTCGGCGGGCGGTGTCGCGGACTACTCGGGGCTCAGCCACGCGCGGCTCGACGCCGACGAGGTCGCGGGCGGGCCGGGGCTGTACTGGCCCGTGCCGGCGACGAGGCCCGGGGGAGAGGCGCACCCTGGTACCCCGCGACTGTTCCTCGACCGCTTCCACACCCCCGACGGGCGCGCGCGCATGGTCGCGGTCGACCACGTCGGCCCCAGCGACGACCTGCGGCCCGATGCCCCGGTCTACCTCGTGACGGGCCGCGTCCTGCAGCACTACCAGTCGGGTGCGCAGACACGCCGCGTCGCCGACCTCGACCGGCTCGTGCCCGGTCCGTTCGTCGAGATGCACCCGATCCTCGGGTTCCGGCTGGGCATCCGCGACGGCGACCCGGTGCGGCTCACGTCGGCCCGGGGCGACGTCCGGGCCCCCGCGCGGTGGAGCGACGACATCCGCACCGACACGGTGTTCATGCCCTTCCACTGGAGCGGCGCCGAGAGCGTCAACCGCATCACGACCGACGCGACCGACCCGATCTCCGGGATGCCCGAGTTCAAGGTCTGTGCGGTCGCGGTCGAGCCGGACCGGGGCGTCGGCGCGGACCCGCACCCGGGTGCGGACGCGGGCTTCGGCCGGGCGTTCGAGCGCTCCGAGGAGGTGGTCGCGTGACCGACACCGGGTTCCGGGTCGTCGTCGTGGGCGACGGCATGGTCGGGTCGCGGTTCGTGGCCGACCTGCTCGCGAGCGTCGGACCGGGTCGGGTCCGCGTCACCGTGCTCGGCGACGAGGGGTACGAGCCGTACAACCGTGTCCTGCTGAGCGAGGTCGTCGCGGGCC
Source organism: Oerskovia sp. NPDC056781 (assembly GCF_042789955.1). NCBI lineage: Bacteria > Bacillati > Actinomycetota > Actinomycetes > Micrococcales > Cellulomonadaceae > Oerskovia > Oerskovia sp. NPDC056781. The sequence goes on along the minus strand of NZ_JBHUAD010000008.1, from coordinate 21,356 downwards.
GGGCCGACATCGGTGCGCTGACCCTGCCCTCGGCCGACGACGAGCGCGTCGAGGTCCACCGTGGAGCGGCCGCGATCGCGATCGACCGCGCCTCGCGCACCGTGCTCACGAGCGACGGGGCGTTCCCCTACGACGCCGTGGTGCTCGCGACCGGCTCGGCCGCGCGTGTCCCGGACGTCCCGGGCCTGCGCGCGGGGCCCGGCGGGTCGTTGCCGGCCGGGGTGCACGCCCTGCGCACGCTCGACGACGCACGCGAGATCGTCGCGGCGACCGCCGACGCGCACCGCGCCGTCGTGATCGGTGCGGGGGTCCTGGGGCTCGAGGTCGCGTGCGGCCTGGCCCGGCGCGGGCTCGCGGTGACCGTGGTGCACGGCGGCGCGAGCCCCATGGACCGTCAGCTCGGCCCGGACGCGGGCCTCGCGGCCCTGCGCACGCTCGTCGAGCTCGGGATCACGGTGCGGACCGGGACGCGCACGCGCGAGGTCGTGGTGCGAGGCGTCGGCGACGGGGGTGCGGCGGTCGCGGGGCTCGCCCTCGTGCCCGACGGCGGACGCTCGCCTCGCGCGACCGGCGCACCGGGGGCTGGGGCCACCGGAGGGCCTGCTGCCGCGGACCCGGACCCGCCGGCCGACGAGATCCCGGCCGACCTGCTCGTGCTCGCGTGCGGGACGGTGCCCGAGGCGACCCTCGCCCGGACCGCCGGCCTGACGGTGGACCGGGGCGTCGTCGTCGGGCAGGGGCTGGCGAGCCCCGACGACCCGGACGTGTACGCGATCGGTGACTGCGCACAGCCGCCCGAGGGCGGGACGGGGCTGATCGCGCAGGGGTGGGAGCAGGCGCGGCGTCTCGCGGCGCGGCTCGCCCTGCGGGTGTCCCTGGCGGAACCTGGGGGCGCGCCGGGGTGTCCTGCGCCCGACCCCGAGGGAGCGAGTGCGCGCCCCCGTGTCCGGTTCGTCGACGAGGACCGGCCCAGCATGGCGCTGCGGATCGCGCTCGACGTGGAGAGGGGTGCCGGCGGTCCGCCCGGTGGCCCCCGCCAGGTGCCACCCGTGCCGACCCCCGCACCCACCGACGTCGTGCGGCTCAAGGCCGCGGGCCTCGACGTCGTCGCGATGGGCGTCTGCGGGTCGCGGCGCCCCCACGACCCCACCCATCGCACGCTCCGCCTGACCGACCCCGACGCGGGACGGCACGTCGAGGTCGTGGTCGCGGGCGGGTTCCTCGTCGGGGCGACCGTCGTCGGTGCCGCGCAGGTCGGCGCCGACCTCGTCGCGACCTACACCCGCCGGGTCCCCGTGCCCGCGGACCCGGCCCACCTCCTGCTGCGACCCGTCGCGCAGGCTGCGGCTCCGGCGTCGGACCCCACGCGCATGCCGGACCGGACCACGGTGTGCAGCTGCAACGGCGTGACCAAGGGTGACATCGTCGCGAGCTGGCGCGAGGGGGCGCGCAGCACCACGGACATCGCCCGCGCGACGCGCGCGACGACCGGGTGCGGCGGGTGCAAGGACGTCGTGTGCGGGCTCACCGACTGGTTGCAGCGAGCGGACCCGGAGCAGGAAAGGCCCGTGGACGCGCGCCCCGCGGCCCGGGAACCGGCCGGCGCCCCCCGCTGACCGGTCCCGGGGCGGCGCCCGCGGGCCGCACGGCACGTTCTCACGCGCCTGCCCCGGCGGGCGTGAGGAGAACGTTACGGAGGGGCAAAGGGGCGGGAGCGGCGCGGAAACCGCGCATCCCTAGTGTCCGGAGCAGCAGCCGCTTCCCGGACACCCGGACCGCACCCCCCAGGAGCCCCCGTGACCGCATCATCGAGCTCTCCCCGTCACCTCGTGGTCGTCGGCGGCGGCATGGTCGCCCAGCGTCTCGTCGAGGCATTGCGTGCCCGTGACACCGCCGGCGAGTGGCGGGTCACCGTCTTCGCCGAGGAACCCCGCTCCCCGTACGACCGCGTCGCGCTCACCTCCTACTTCTCGGCGCGCGACCCCGAGGAGCTCAACCTCGGGGACCCCGCGCTGTGGGACGACCCGCTCGTGCGCCTGGTGCGCGACTGTCGCATCGACTCGATCGACCGTGAGGCCCGCCAGGTCACGGACCGCCTGGGCCGGGTCCACGACTACGACGAGCTCGTGCTCGCCACGGGCTCGGACGCGGCGCGGCCCCCGATCCCGGGCAACGACCTGCCGGGCGTTTTCGTGTACCGCACGATCGACGACGTCGCGGCCCTGCGTGGGTGGGTCGAGGCCAAGCGCGCGGAACGCTCGGGGGCGTCGTACGACCGCCCGGTGCGCGGCGCCGTCATCGGTGGCGGGCTCCTGGGGCTCGAGGCCGCGGGCGCCCTCACGGCGCTCGGCGCGCAGGCGACGGTCGTCCAGTTCGGCACGCACCTCATGGACGCGCAGGTCGACCTGGGCGGCGGGCAGGCGCTCGGGCGCCTCATCAACGACCGGGGCATCACGGTGCGCGTGAGCACAGCGACCCAGCAGATGCGGCCTGCGCGCACCACGGGTCACGTGGGCCGCCTCGACTTCGTGGACGGCGGGCGCCTCGACGTCGACGTCGTGGTCCTGGCGACGGGCGTCCGGCCGCGCGACGAGCTGGCCCGGGCCGCAGGCCTGCCGGTCGGCGAGCGCGGGGGAGCGGTCGTCGACCTGTCGTGCCGCACGCCGGACCCGCACGTGTGGGCGGTCGGCGAGGTCGCGTGCATCGAGGGCCGGTGCCTGGGGCTCGTGGCCCCGGGCTACGCGATGGCCGAGGTCGTCGTGGACCGGTTGCTGGGCGGCGGGGCGACGTTCCCGGGCGCGGACACCGCGACCAGGCTCAAGCTGCGGGGCGTGGACGTCGCGAGCTTCGGCGACGCGTTCGCGCGCACCGAGGGCGCCATGGAGCTCGTCTGGGCGGACCCCGTCGCGGGCGTCTACAAGAAGCTCGTCCTGTCCGACGACGCGCGCACGCTCCTGGGCGGCGTGTTCGTGGGCGACGCGTCGCCGTACGCGGCCCTACGGCCCATGCTGGGGCGCGAGCTGCCCGGCGACCCCGGCTCGTTCCTCCTGCCCGAGGGGGCCGCGGGCGGCGGCGCAGCAGGGCTCGAGCTGCCCGACGACGCCACGGTCTGCTCGTGCAACAACGTCACCGCGGGCACGGTCCGCGGGGCCGTGACCGAGCACGCGTGCACCGACGTCGCCGCGGTCAAGACCTGCACCCGGGCGGGCACGAGCTGCGGCTCGTGCCTCCCGCTCGTCAAGAAGCTCACGTCGACCGAGCTCGAGAAGGCCGGCATCGAGGTCTCGAACGCGCTGTGCGAGCACTTCGAGCTCTCGCGGGCGCAGCTCTTCGACGCGGTCCGCGTCGCGGACCTGCACACGTTCAGCGAGATCATCGCGCGGTTCGGTCGTGTCCCGGCCCGGGTCGCGGAGATGCCCGACGGCGTCGCCCCGGCCGGGCTCCCGGGCGCGGGTCCTGGTCGTGGGTGCGACATCTGCAAGCCGGTCGTGGCATCGGTCCTGGCCTCGCTGGGCAACGGTCACATCCTGACGGGCGAGCAGGCCGCGCTCCAGGACACCAACGACCACGTCATGGCGAACATGCAGAAGGACGGCACGTACTCGGTGGTCCCGCGCATCCCGGGCGGGGAGATCACGCCCGAGGGGCTGCTCGTGATCGGGCAGGTCGCGAAGGACTTCGGGCTCTACACCAAGATCACGGGCGGCCAACGGATCGACATGTTCGGGGCGCGGATCGAGCAGCTCCCGCTGATCTGGCGCCGCCTGGTCGACGCGGGCATGGAGTCGGGGCAGGCGTACGGGAAGTCGCTGCGGACCGTGAAGTCGTGCGTCGGGTCGACGTGGTGCCGGTTCGGGGTGCAGGACTCGGTGGGCATGGCCGTGCGTCTCGAGCTGCGGTATCGCGGTCTGCGCTCGCCGCACAAGATCAAGCTCGGCGTCTCGGGCTGCGCGCGCGAGTGCGCCGAGGCTCGCGGCAAGGACGTCGGGGTCATCGCGACCGACAAGGGCTGGAACGTGTACGTGGGCGGCAACGGCGGCTTCACGCCCCGGCACGCGCGGCTCCTCGCGGAGGACCTCGACGACGGGGCGCTGATCAGGACGATCGACCGCTTCCTCCTCTACTACGTCCGCACCGCCGACCGGCTCCAGCGCACGTCGGTGTGGGTCGACGAGGTCGAGGGGGGCCTCGACGGGATCCGCGCCGTGATCCTCGAGGACTCGCTGGGCATCGCGGCGGACCTCGACGCCGCGATGGCGCTCCACGTGGACGCGTACGAGGACGAGTGGCGCGCGGTCCTGGAGGACCCCGAGAAGCTCAGGCGGTTCGGGTCGTTCGTCAACGCACCCACGACGCCGGACCCGGACCTCGCCTACGTGGCCGAGCGCGGGCAGCCTCGCCCGGCGACGACCGCGGAGCGTGCGGGCGCCGCGGGCGCGGTGCTGATCGCCGGGACGACGCTGGAGGTACGGGCATGAGCGCGCAGACCACGGGCACGACGGGCACGACGGGCACGAGGGGCACGAGGGGCACGGCGGCTGCGCCGGGTGGCGCGGGGGAGGACGCACAGGCCGCCCGGGTGTGGCAGCCCGTGTGCGGGGTAGCGGACCTCGCGGTCGAGCGCGGAGCCGCAGCGCTCGTCGGCGGGAACCAGGTCGCGCTCTTCCGCCTGACCGACGACCGCGTGCTCGCGGTCCAGCAGCTCGACCCGTTCAGCGGTGCGAACGTCATGTCGCGCGGCATCGTCGGCACGCGCCGCGGGGTGCCGACCGTCGCGTCCCCGATGTACAAGCAGGTCTTCGCGCTCGAGACGGGGGAGTGCCTCGACCACGTCGGGTTTCTCCCGGTGCTCGCGGCGGGAGCCGACCTGGCGACGTGGCCCGTCGAGGTGCGCGACGGCGTCGTGCACGTCGCGGCGCGGCCCGGCCCCACCCCGACCGGCTCCACCCCGACCGGCCCCACCCCGTGACGCCCCCCTCGGCGGACGGTAACCACATGCTCGGCACCGGCGGCACCGGCGGCACCGGCGGCACCGGCGGCACCGGCGGCACCGGCGGCACCGGCGGCACCGGCGGCACCGTGCCCGGCGGCTCGGTCGTGCTCGTGGGCGGCGGGCCGGGTGCCGCCGACCTCCTCACGCTGCGTGCCTGGCGCGCGCTCGCGGGCGCCGACGTCGTCGTGACCGACCGGCTGGGACCCACCGAGGTCCTCGCGGACCTGCCCGCGGGCGTCGAGGTCGTCGACGTCGGCAAGTCCCCGGGCCACCACCCCGTCCCGCAGCACGAGATCAACGCGATCCTCGTCGAGCAGGCCCGCCGCGGGCGACGGGTCGTGCGGCTCAAGGGCGGCGACCCGTTCGTCTACGGGCGGGGTGGCGAGGAGGTCCTCGCGTGCCGGGCCGCGGGCGTCCCGGTCGAGGTCGTGCCCGGTGTGAGCAGCGCCCTGTCCGTCCCGGCGCTCGCGGGCATCCCTCTCACCCACCGCGGGACGGTCGGAGCGTTCCTGGTCGTCAACGGTCACGAGCCCCTGGGCGTGGTCGCGCTGGCCGCGGTGCGCGACCGCACGGCTACCCTGGTGATCCTCATGGGAATGTCGATGCTGAGCGAGATCACGGACCAGGCGGTCACCGCCGGGGCCGACGCCGCCACGCCCGTCGCCGTGGTCGAGTCCGGTTCCACGCAGCACCAGAGGGTCACGCGCGCGACGCTCGGGACGCTCGTGGGTCGTGCGGCCGAGGTCGGGGTCCGTGCGCCTGCGGTCGTCGTCGTGGGGGACGTCGCGGCCGAGGGCCTGCTCGTCCCGGACGCCTTGGCACCGCTGCCCGTCCTGTCCGCCCTCGTGCCGGAGCCCGCCCTGTGACGGACCAGGTCACGGACGTCACGGACGTCACGGACGTCTCGGACGTCACGGACGAGCCCACCGGCGGACACCGCCCCGCGCTGGGTCAGGTCATGGCCGGCTGCACGGTCCTCGTCACGGCCGACCGCCGGTCGGCCGAGCTCGCCGCGGCGCTCTCCCGCCGGGGCGCCGAGGTGCGGCACGCACCGGCCCTGAGCATGGTGCCCAACGAGGACGACGAGGCGCTGCTCGCGGGCACGCGGGACCTGGTCGCGCACCCGCCCGACGTCGTGGTCGTCACGACGGGCATCGGGTTCCGCGGCTGGATCGAGGCCGCCGACGCGCACGGCCTGGCCGACGAGCTGCTGGCCGTCATGAGCCGGGCCCGCCTGGTCGCGCGCGGCCCCAAGGCGCGCGGCGCGATCCAGGCCGCGGGCCTCCAGGCCGACTGGGTCGCCGAGTCCGAGACGTCGGGCGAGATCGCGGACGTCCTGCTCGGCGAGGGGGTCGACGGGCTGCGGATCGCGGTCCAGCACCACGGCGCGGGGGCGGACGGCCTCGACGTGGTCTTCGCACAGGCGGGGGCCGACGTCGCGAGCCTCATCGTGTACCGCTGGGGGCCGCCGCCCGACGAGGCGGCGCTGCGCGCTTCGGTCCACGCCGCCGCGGCCGGCGAGATCGACGCGGTCGTCTTCACGTCGGCCCCGGGCGCCGAGGCCTGGCTCGCGGCGGCCGAGTCGGAGGGCGTCGGGGACGCCGTCGTCGCACGCTTCGCGGGCGGCGCCATGATCGCCGCGGCGGTCGGCCCCATCACGGCCCGCCCCCTCGCGCACCGCGGCATCCCGACGCTCCAGCCGGACCGCGGCCGCCTCGGCGCGCTGGTGCGCACGCTCGTCGGGCACTACGAGCACGCCGAGACGCTCGCGCTCGTGACCGTCGCGGGCAACCTGCAGATCCGCTCGCGCGTCGCGGTGCTCGACGGCCGCGTCCTGCCGCTCTCGCCCTCGGGCCTCGAGGTCCTGCGGCTGCTGGCCGCGCGCGCCGGGAACCGGGCGGGGGACGTCGTGACACGGGACCAGGTCCTCGCGGCGCTGCCCGGCGCATCGCGCGACCCGCACGCCGCCGAGGTCGCGGTCGCCCGGTTGCGCGAGGCGGTCGGCGACCGCACCCTCGTCAAGACCGTCGTCAAACGTGGCTATCGACTGGAGCTGGCATGAGCACGGAGATCCTGGGGTTCCCCTCTGACGCGACCGAGGGGAGCGCGCCGTCCGTCAGCGCCCCGAGCGGCGTCGGCGGCCCCGTTCTCGTCGGGTGCTCGCACGGCACCAACAACCCGGACGGCCAGGCTGCGATCCGCGCGATCCTCGACGACGTCCGCGCGACCCGCCCCGACCTCGACGTGCGTGAGGCGTTCGTCGACGTCCAGCAGCCCGAGGTCGCCGCCGTCGTCACGCAGGCCGTCGCGCCGCCCGCCGCGGGCGAGGGCCCCGGCGGGGCGGCCGTCGTCGTGCCGCTCCTGCTGTCCACGGGCTTCCACGTGAACGTCGACATCACCGAGGCCGTCTCGCCCGAGCACGAGGGCCGCGGCCCTCAGCACGGAGCGGGGACCGCGGCCCGCGCCCTCGGCCCCGACCCGCGCCTCGCCGAGATCCTCGCCGACCGCCTGGCCGAGGCCGGGGTCCGTCCGCACGACGCCGTGGTCCTGGCCGCGGCCGGGTCGAGCAAGGCGGGCGCCGCACGCGACGTCGAGGCGGTCGCCGAGTTCCTGCGCGCGCACCACGACGGCCCCGTCACGGTGGGGTTCGGCGCCATGGCGACCCCGACGGTGCGCGACGCCGTCGGGGCCGCCCGCGAGACGCTCGCCGCGACAGCCCCGGGCGGGACGGGCACACCCGCTCCGCGCGTGGTCGTCGCCGCCTACCTGCTCGCTCCCGGCTTCTTCCACGACCGGCTGCTCGAGACGGGCGCCGACCTCGTCACCGCCCCGCTCGCACCCGACGCCCGCCTGACGGCGATCGTGCTCGACCGCTACACCGAGGGCGTCAGGGCGCTCGCGGGCAGCTGACACGAGCGCTCAGGCCGGGACCCGGGTCCGCGGCGAGATGAACGCCGCGAACAGCGCGATCGAGACCATCACACCGAAGCACACGACGTACGCCCAGAGCCCCAGGGGTTCGCGCAGCACCACGAGCATCGAGCCCGTCACGGCGAGCGCGATGGCCGCGGACAGGGCGTCGGACACCTGGAGCGCCGAGCTGTTCGCGCCCTGCTGGTCCTCGGGGGACAACGCGAGCGTGAGCACCGAGAGCGTCGGGTGGACCAGGCCCATGCCCAGGCCTGCGAACGTCCAGGCGAGCATGCCGACGATCGGCGGCACCGCGGACCAGGCGAGCAGCACCGTGCCGGAGATCCCGCCCGCGACGAACAGCGACCCGATGAGCACGAACTGCGCGTGCGACCAGCCCCAGTGCGCCTTCCCGCGCAGCCACGCGCCGACCGACCAGCCGATCGCCCCGAAGGTGAGGATGCCGCCTGCCAGGGTCGGGGACAGGGCGCGCTCGGACTGGAGGAGCAGGGGGAGCAGGACCTCGGTCCCGGTGAAGGCCGCGGCGACGAGTCCGCGGATCGCGATGACCGACGGGAGGCCACGGGCGGCGCGCGCGGTGCCGCGAGGGAGCAGGCGCGGGACGGCGACGACGACGAGCGCGAGCGCCACGACGAGCGGGACGTACAGCCGTACCCCCTCCTGCTGGCCGGCGAAGTGCAGCAGCCCGATCCCCACCGCGGCGGCCACGGCCCACCACAGGGCTGCGTTGCCGGCCGCGTCGGAGGTGACCTCGCGGCGGTCACGGTCGACGGCCCGCAGGCCCGGGCGCATCATGAGCACGGCCGGGACGGCGAGCACGGGCACCGCGAGGAAGACCCAGCGCCACCCGAGGTGCTGGACCATGAGTCCCGAGATCACGGGACCGACGAGCGACGGCACGACCCACGCCGCGGCGAACGCCGCGAACACCGCAGGTCGCCGTGCCTCGGGGAAGACGCGGGCGACGAGCACGTACAGGGCCACGATGTACATCCCCGTGCCGAGCCCCTGCACCACGCGTCCTGCGACGAAGACCCCCATGGTCGGGGCGAGCCCCGAGACGACCAGCCCCGCGAGGAACATGCCTACGCCACCCCACAGCGACGGGCTCGGCCCGAACCGGTCGCACCACCGGCCTGCGGCGACCATGCCGACGACGCTCGCGGCGATCGAGCCCGCGAACGCGACGGCGTAGAGCGCCATGCCGTCGAGCGCCGTCGCGACCGTGTGCATCGCGGTCGCCACGGCGAGGGCCTCGAAGGCGCCGAGCAGGACCAGGGCCACCATGCCGACGAGGACCGTCCGCTGGGTCGCGGGGGACAGGCCCGCGCCGGCGGGAGCGGGCGTCGCGTCGGAAGTCTCGACGGCCTCGACCGCCGTGGTGGCCGTGGTCGTCGTGCGTGCGGGCGAGGTGTGGGGGGCGTCGCCGATCGCGGCGGCGACCGCGGCGTCGGGAGCCTCTGGGCGTGGCGGTTCCATGATTCCTCGCAGGGGTGGGCGCGGACCCGTGGGGGTTGCGCGGAAGGTGTGTGCTCGATCGAGCGCTTCGACTAGTCTCGAACCTCAACCATTGTCGAGGTCAAGCGGATCCGTCCCGACGATGGACGGAGCGACGAATGCCTGGAGCAATCATGCCTGACGACGGGCCCCACCCCGATGACGGGCCCCACCCGGACGACGAGCTCACGGTCGGTGAGCTCGCGCGACGCAGCGGCGTCTCGGTGTCGGCCCTGCACTTCTACGAGCGCGAGGGTCTGCTCACAGCACGCCGCACCCCGGGCAACCAGCGCCGTTTCCCGCGCGAGACCCTGCGACGCGTCTCGTTCATCCGGGTCTCGCAGCGCGTCGGCATCCCGCTCGCGCTGGTTCGCGAGGCCCTCGGGACGCTCCCGCAGAACCGGACCCCGACGGCCAAGGACTGGCGGCGGCTGTCCCGGATGTGGCACGCCGACCTCGACGCACGGATCGAACAGCTCGTGCGACTGCGCGACCACCTCACCGACTGCATCGGGTGCGGGTGCCTCTCCCTGCGCAAGTGCGTCCTGGCCAACCCGCACGACGTGCTCGCCGAGGAGGGCCCCGGACCACGGACCCTGCTCGTCGAGGGTCTCGACGACTGAGGACGCCGAGGGGACGCCGAGGGGACGCCGAGCGCGGCGGCTCACCAGTTCTTCGAGGACCCTCCGCCGTCGCCCGACCCGTCGTCGGGGTCCTCGCCGCCGAAGTACTCCTGGTACTCCTGCCGGCTCTGGTCCTCGTCGTCGCGGGCCTCGGAGTTCTGCTGCTGGAGCTTCTCCTGCCGCTCGGCCTCGGCCCGCTCCTGCTCGCTCTGGTCGCTCTGGTCGTTCTCGGGCGGCTCCTCGCCCTGCGAACCACCCTGCGGGTCCTGGGGCTCCTGCGGCTGCGCGTCCTTCGCCCGCTGCTGCTTGTCCTGCAGACGCTGGACGGACGCCTCGTTCTGCTCCTTCTCCTCGGGCGTCTGCTCCTCGCAGCCCGGCCAGCCGCGGACCTGCTCGGCCGTCGCGAAGGAGCGTTCGGCGAACGAGAACCACTGGGAGGCCTCGTCCTGGAGGTCCTGGGGATCGAGCTCCTCGCCCGTGCCGTAGGGGTCGATGACGTACTGGTCGTAGTCCTCGCCCGCGTCCCGTGCCGCGAGCGCGTGCTCGAGCGCGGCCTTCTGTGCCAGGAGGTCCTCGCCCATGATCGTCTCGTAGTCGCCCGAGGTCTCGTAGGAGATCGACAGGTTGACCTGGACCTGGCAGCGGACCATGGGCTCCTCGTCCTCGGCGAGGTCGTAGGCGCGGTGCAGGTCGGAGATGGCGGCCGTGTCGTCGCCCGCACGGTGGGCCGCGGTTCCGGTGTTGAACCACGCCTTCCACGGGTCGACGAGGTTCATCGTCTTCTGGAGCCCGAAGCTCGCCGCGGCGTCGGTGTAGTCGCCCGCGTCGTAGCGCCCGGACGCGTAGGACGCGACCACCGGGAGGGAGACCAGCTTGGCGCCGAGCACGAGCGCGGCGACCAGCAGGGGAAGGGGCAGGAGGAGCAGCAGTGACCGACGGCGCAGCCGCCTCGTGCGCATCGCCGCACCCTGGGGGGAGAGCGTGCCGGGCCGAGGTGCCGGGAACGGCGAGCCTCCGTGCACCGGTCGCCGGTCGCCGGGCGCGTCGGGACCGCCCCACGACGGCGGCGGCTGAGGAGGCTGCGGCGGCCGGCCGTCGCCGCTCATGCGCGCACCCCCACCCGACGCGAGGCCGACCGGCCCGCTGTCCACGCCTCGAAGCCGAGCAGCACGGCGCCCACGAGGGCGAACGGCCACACGACCGGACGGTAGGCCGTGACCAGGCGCCTGCCGTCCGCCGCGACCTGCTGAGGGTCGACACCCGCGACGAGCTCCGCCGTCGGGCCCGTGGTCTCGCGGTGCACGTACGGCACACCCAGCTGGGTGGCGATCGCCCGCAGGTTGTCCTCGTCGATCACCGAGAGCGCGTCGGGCGAGTCGGGGTCGTCGAGGGTCGCGCGCGACGGGTCCCGCAGGTACTCGGCCGTCGCCGGGTCCTCGCCCGGCATGTACTCCTTCATGCGCCCGCCCTCCGGGGTGCCGTAGCCGAGGACGGCGCCGCCGTCGACGAACGGTGCGAGGTCCTCGAACGACCGGGGCTCGCCGTCCGCGGTCTGCTCGCCGTCCGACAGGAAGAACACCAGGCGGACGTTGGCCGGGCGGTCCGTCGCGGCCCCCTCGAGCGCGGAACGGAGCGCGTCGAGGGGGCGGTCGGTGAGCGACCCCTTGGAGTAGAGCGTGATCTCGCGCTTGAACGTGTCGGCCCACGACGTGATGGCCCGGGCGTCGGTCGTGAGCGGGACCTGGCGGCTGGCCTGCGAGTCGAACGAGATGATCGAGTAGCGCGCCCCCGGGATGTCGGCCGTGAGGCCCGCGACGTCGTGCCGCACGCCCACGAGGCGCTCGTTCGTGCCGTCGAAGTCCTCGGCCGCCATGGAGCCTGTGCGGTCGACCACGAAGAACATGTCCACGTTCGCGACCGACGTGTCGCGGTCCGTCACGGGGACCGACGGACCGAGCCCGATCACGGCGAGGACCGCGACGAGCGCGGTGCGCCGGAGCCACGCGCCGCGCGGTCCGGCGGGTGTGCTCTGCTCGGTGGCGCTGCGCGACGGACCACGGAGCGCGACGGCCAGCTGCCAACCGGCGAGACCGAGCAGCGGGACGAACACGGCGGCCCACGCCCACAGGGGGATCAGCGGCTGGAAGGTCATTCGCGCAACCTCCAGGCGACGACGACGAGCAGGGCGGCTCCGGCGGTCGCGACGAGGAACCAGATCGTGGGCAGGTCCGTCACGACGACCTCGGGGCTCGCATCGAGCTCGACGGCCTGCTGCGCGACCACGTCCTCGACCATGCCCTCGACGGCCTGCGGGTCGCCCGCGAGGAAGTACAGGCCGCCGCCGGCCTCGACGACCTCGCGGTACCCCGTCTCCTCGGGGGTGCCCGCGTAGAGGTCGGAACCGCCGTAGATGCCGTGCAGCGTGATGTCGCGCGAGGCGACGAGCGCCGCGGCCTCCTCGAGGGTGTAGATGGGCTCGCCCGCGACGTAGTTGTCGGTCGCGAGGATGATCGAGCGCGACCGGTCGGTGGTCTCCTCGTCGAACTGCAGCGCGCAGTTCGCCAGCCCGTCACCGATGAGGCTCGCCGCCGACTCGTTCGCGAGGGTCCCCGCGGTGTACGTGAGGAACTCCAGGATGTCCTTCTCGTCGCGCTCGCTGCTGAAGTCGAGCGTGCTGGGGTCCTTGTCGAACGCCGCGACGCCCGCCGCGAGCTCCTCCTGGACCAGGGTGTAGTCGTCCGTCAGCGGGAACACGGTGCGCGACGTCGAGTTGAAGATCGACAGCGCGATGCGCTCGCCCTCGAAGTTGTCCACGAGCTCCGAGTAGACCTTGAGGATCTCTCCGTCGTACGCCGTCATGGAGCCCGACACGTCGAGGCACAGGACGATGTCCCGGGTCCCCAGACGGTCCACGACCAGGTCCGTCTCGACCGGCCGGGCAGCGACCGCGCCGACACCGACCAGCGCGACGAGCAGCCCCACGAGCCCCGCGACCTGGAGGGTCCGGTAACGGCGCACCCATGCCGCGAAGGCCGGGACCTGCGCGAGGTACGACGAGTTCGCGACCCACGTGACGTCGTCGGGCCGCGCCTTCTCCGCCCGCGCCCGACGCCGGCGCGCGAGCCACCACGCCGTCGCACCCGCGGCCAGGGCGAGGACCACGACCGCGGCGAGGAGCCACGGCCACAGGATCGAGGCGCCCTGCGGCCCAGGCGTCACCACGTCCTCACCACCGAGCGGGCGCGGTCGATCGACTCCTTGCCCGTGGGCGTGCCGCCCTGCTCCTGCCGGGTCGGCGGCCCCACGGCCTGCACGACGTCCTGCGCGGCGTCCTCCGCGAACGACGGGTGGTAGTACCGGGCGATCAGGCGGGTCAGGTGCTGCGTGCCCGTCATGTGCTCGATCTCCGAGAGGGTCAGCACCGAGGCGTCGACGCCCAGGCGTCCCGACGCGAACCCGCGGACCTCCTTGGACAGCGCCAGGTGCAGACCGCGCTCGTCGAGCCCGCCCGCGAGATAGGTCGCCTCGACCGCGTCGAGGCGCGACTCGAACTCGACGCGCAGCCCCGCGAACGGGTCGTAGAGGCCCGGGGCCGACCAGGGTGGCGCGAACCGTGAGGCCTTCTCCTGGGCCGACGCGCGCGTGGACACCAGCGCGAACACGACCCAGCCCACGACCAGCAGCACGAGGACCACCCCGAGGGCCGCCCACCAGCCGCTGTAGAGCGCGGGGGCGTAGAGCTCATCGTCGGGCACGCTTGGCCCTCCCCAGCAGCTCGACGAAGCGCGGCACGACGTCGTGCGTCCCGGTCACGCTCACGGCCTCCGTCTCGAGCGAACGCAGCAGGGCCACGACCGACTCGCGCCGGGCGCGCGCGGCCTGCGCCGCGCCCGCTGCGACGTCCGCGCGACCACGCAGGAACGGCGGCAGGTCGAGCGTGCCGTCGACGTCGGCGACCTGCGTCGCCCGCCGGGAGGGCCGGCCGGTCGGATCGGCCGCGGCCCCGTGGCCAGCACCCGCCGGCCCGAGGCCGCCCGCGACGGGCGACAGGTCCGCGACCGCGACGACCATGACCTCGTGGCGCACGCGCAGACGCCGCAGCAGAGGTTCGTGCTCGGGACCCGGGCGCGCCTCGTCGGTCACGACGACCATGAGGGACCGGCGTCGGAAGGCGCTCAAGGCCCGGTCGAGAGCGCGGTTCAGGTCGCTCGCGGGCGCGTCGACGCCCAGCTGGCCCTCGACCGTGCGGAGCAGGACCTCGAGGTCCCGCGTGCTGGCCCGAGGGGGAAGCTGGACCACGCGCTCGGCATCCGCCGCGACGAGCGCGACCCGATCTCCGCGGTCGCGCGCGAGGTACGCGACGAGCGCGCAGCAGAAGCTCACGACGTCGGCCTTGGGCTCCCCGCTCGCAGCCGTCGCCCCCATGTTGCGGCCCGTGTCCACGACCAGGACGAGGTTGACGTTGGACTCCCGCACGAACCGGCGCACCACGGGGATGCCTGCGCGGGCGCTCGACTTCCAGTCGATGTCGCCCACGTCCTCGCCCGGTGCGTACAGGTGGAGGTCGTCGAAGTCCTGCCCGTGCCCCTTGAGGATCGAGCGGTGCCGCCCCTCGAGCAGCCCCGAGGCCCGCCGGGCCAGCGGGAGCTCGAGCCTGGCCCGCACCTGGGCCAGTCGCGACACGTCTGTCATGGGGACCGTGCCCTACGGGGTCGGGACCGCGTCGAACACGGCGTCGATGAGCTGCTCGGGCGCGACGTCGGTCGCGAGCGCGTCGAAAGTGCGCACCAGGCGGTGACGCAGGACCGAGTAGCGGACCGCCTTGATGTCGTCCGGGACGACGTACGCGCGCCCGGCCTGGATCGCGAGGGCCTGGCCCACGCGCATGAGCGCGATCCCGCCTCGCGGGCTCGCGCCGACCCGCACGTGCCGGTCGAGGCCCGGGACCGGCCGCGGACCCGACAGGCGCGTCGTGTTGATGAGGTCGACGATGTAGCGCTTGATGGACTCGTCCACGTACACGTCGTCGACCAGGCGCTGGAGGAAGACCACGTCGTCGATGCTGATCGGCTCGGCCGTGATGGGCGCCGACATGCGGCCCGTCGAGATGCGGTCGAGGATCTCGAGCTCCTGCTGCGGGGCCGGGTACGTCAGCACCTCCTTCATGAGGAAGCGGTCCATCTGGGCCTCGGGCAGCACGTACGTGCCCTCCTCCTCGATGGGGTTCTGCGTCGCCAGGACCATGAACGGCGAGGGCAACGGGAAGTTCTCGCCGCCGATCGACGTCTGCTTCTCCTGCATGGCCTCGAGCATCGCCGACTGCGTCTTGGCGCTCGACCGGTTGATCTCGTCGAGCAGGACGAGGTTCGCGTGCACGGGTCCGAGCTGCGTCGTGAAGGACCCGGTCGCGTAGTTGTAGATCTGCGTGCCCACGATGTCGTTCGGCATGAGGTCCGGCGTGCACTGGATACGGCGGAACGACCCGTTGATCGCAGCGGCCAGCGTCTGGGCGGCAGTGGTCTTTGCGAGGCCTGGGACGGACTCCAGCAGGATGTGGCCGCCCGCGAGGAGCGAGCTGACCAGGGCCGTGCGCAGGGCCTCCTGCCCGACGACGCGCTGGTCGAACACCTGCTCGACGCGCTTGAGCAGGTGGCCCGCGCGGTCCAGGTCGGTCGTGGAGATGCTGCCGTGACCTGTGGCCATGGTGAGGTCCTTCGCGTGCGCTCGGGTTCTGCTCGGGATGTCGTCGCGGCCGTCCCTCACGAGGAGGACGCCGTGCGAACCCGGCCCAGTATGCCAGCGGGTGCCTCGCGGCGCGGTGCCTCGTCCACAGGCGGGGCACGGGGAGAGGTCCCCGTCGGGACGCCCGGTGCCGTCCGGACGGCGCTGCGCCGGGAGTCCGCGACCCGAGGGGAATACCGCGATGACCCGCATGCCGCCTACCCTGGTCGGGTGACCGCCACCGCCCCCCGCAGCACCTCAGGAACCGCGCCCGACCGGGCCGCGCAGGCCCCCGGTCGGGGCCTCGTCGACGCACCCCGCAACCCCTGGTGGCTCGTGCTCTCCGGACCCGCGGCCGTGGTCGTCGCGATCCTCTCGGTGGTCGCCGCGGGAGCCTTCTCCGGGGCGTTCCAACCCCTCGCAGGGTTCGCCGACCCCGGTGCGGTCGCGCGCTGGGGGCTGCCGATCTCGACCACGCTGACCGAGCTCGCGATCGCCCTGACCATCGGTTCCCTCGTGCTCGCGGCCTGCGTGCTGCCTGCCGGGCCGCCGCTGCGCAAGGCCCTCGGGGTCGCCGGAGCAGCCTCGGCCGTGTGGGCCGTGCTCACCGTGGTCCAGACGATCCTGCGCTACTCGGTCCTGTCGAGCATGCCCGTCACGAGCGTCGGGTTCGGCGAACAGCTCGCGGCGTTCGTCACGCAGATCTCGCTCGGCCGCAGCCTCCTCGGCGTCATCGTCGTCGCGGCGCTGACCTCGGCGTGCGCGTTCGCGGTCCGCACCGCGACCGGCGCCCTGTGGACGGCGCTGCTCGCCCTCTCGGCCCTCGCGTTCCAGGCCAACACCGGTCACACGGCCGGCGCCGCGAGCCACGAGCTCGCGATCTCCTCGATGTTCCTCCACCTCGGCGGGGCGGCCCTGTGGATCGGCGGGCTCGGGGTCCTCGCGATCGTCCGGCTGCGCGGCGGCCTCGACCGCACGGCGTTCGCGTCCTCGGTCGCGCGCTACTCCTCGATCGCCGGCTGGTCCTTCGTCGCGGTCGCCGTCTCGGGCGTCGCCAACGCCTGGATCCGGCTCGGCGGCCTCGCCGGGCTCAGCACCGACTACGGCGTGCTCATCCTCACCAAGATCGGCCTCATCGTGGTGCTCGGCGCGATCGGGTTCGCGCACCGCGAGCTCGTCGTCCGGCGGCTCCAGGGCGTCGGAGGTCCCGCCGGCGGCCCGCGCACGTCCGGCCGCGCCGCCGCGGCGGGTGAGCCGGGGACGGCGGGAGGCTCCGCCGTCGGGCAGAAGAACGGGAAGGGCGGACCGCAGGCCGCCGCCGAGAAGGCCGCGACGTGGCTGTTCTGGCGGCTCGTCGCGGTCGAGCTGCTCGTCATGGGCGCGGTGTCCGGCGTGGCCGTCGCGCTCGG
Organism: Oerskovia sp. NPDC056781; assembly: GCF_042789955.1. Classification (NCBI taxonomy): domain Bacteria; kingdom Bacillati; phylum Actinomycetota; class Actinomycetes; order Micrococcales; family Cellulomonadaceae; genus Oerskovia; species Oerskovia sp. NPDC056781. The sequence continues at coordinate 4,182 of NZ_JBHUAD010000008.1, read as the reverse complement.
GTCGACGGCGCCTCCCGTGCCCGACGAGCCGATCGCGCTCCCGACCCCGGCCGAGCTCGTGACGGGGCACCCGCTGCCCCCCGAGCCCGACCTCGGACGCTGGTTCTCCGAGTGGCGCTGGGACCTGCTGCCCGCGTTCGCGTGCGTCGCGGCCCTCGTCGTCTACCTGCGCTGGGTCCGGCGGCTCGCGAAGCGCGGCGACAGGTGGCCCCTGGGGCGGATCGTCTCGTGGTGCGCCGGGATCGTCGTGCTGTTCTGGGTGACCAACGGCGGGCCCGCGGTGTACGGCCACGTGCTGTTCAGCGCGCACATGGTCCAGCACATGGTGCTCGCGATGGTCGTGCCCATCTTCCTCGTGCTGGCCGCGCCCGTGACCCTGCTGCTGCGGGCCGTGCCGGTGCGCAAGGACGGCTCGCGCGGGCCGCGCGAGTGGGTGCTCGCGCTCGTGACCTCGAAGTGGGGGCAGTTCTTCGCCAACCCGATCGTCGCGGCGATCAACTTCGCCGGGTCGATGATCGTCTTCTACTACACGCCGGCGTTCGAGCTCGCGATGACGACGTACGTCGGACACCTCGTGATGCTCCTGCACTTCACGCTTGCCGGGTACCTGTTCGCGAACGCTCTCGTCGGGATCGACCCCGGTCCCCACCGGCCCGGCTGGCCGCAGCGGCTCCTGCTCCTGCTCGTCACGATGGCGTTCCACGCGTTCTTCGGGGTGTCCCTCACGACCGGGACGCAGCTGCTCGTGCCCGAGTGGTTCGGGCTCATGGGGCACGACTGGGGCATCACCGCGATCGCCGACCAGCAGCGCGGCGGCGGCGTCGCATGGGGCATCGGGGAACTGCCGACGCTGTCGCTCGCGATCGTCGTCGCGGTCATGTGGGCGCGGTCCGACGAGAAGGACGCCAAGCGCCGAGACCGCCGCGTGGACAAGGACGGCGACGTCGAGATGGACGAGTACAACAAGATGCTCGCGAAGATGGCGGAGCAGGACAAGGACTGAGCGGCGCTCCCTGGGTGCCGAGAACGGGGTTGAGGTCGTCATTCGTTGGATGACGACCTCAATCCCGTTCTGAACCGCGGAGATTCCCGTTGTCGAGGGTCGTCCACCGGGGCCCCAGGTACGAGGTCGTCCACAGGGCGGCGCTGGGCGGCGGCGCGTGGTCGGCGCCACCTGCTGGGATGCCTCGATGCGCCACCTGTCCCCGGTACCCGAAGAGCTTCTCGTCGTCGCGCGCCGTCAGGAGGGACTGGTGTCGGCGGCGCAGTGCGACGAGCACGGACTTCGTTCGCACCGACGTTCTCGGCTCGTCGAGCAACGGCGCTGGACGCAGGTGACACGTGGCGTCCACGACACCGACCCGGTGCCGCCGGACCGCCGGGAAGGACCGGCAGTCTCGGCCCATCGCCGTCGACGCGCCGCGTGGGCCGGTCTCCTCGCCTTCGGGCCGGAGGCGATCGCGGTCGGCCCGTGCGCTCTGGCCCTGCTCGGCGTCCAGGGGCTCCCGCTGCGGATCACCGCGCAGGCGGCGCTCCCCGGCGGGCGCGCGACGGGTTCACGGGACGGCATCCTGCTGAGGCAGTTCGACGACGGGATGACCGTCACGCGGGTCGCCGACCGGTACGTCGCCACGCCGGACTGGGCGCTCGCCCAGACCGTCCCGGAGGTTGCCCGCCGCTACGCGGTCGCTCTGATGGACAGCGCACAGCACCGGGGCCTGCTCGACGTCCGTGGCCTCGACCGTGCGCACGACATGGCCCGGGGGCGACGCGGGATCGCCAGGACACACTCGTGGTGGGAGCTCAGCGACCGTCGGTCCGAGTCGCCGCTCGAGACCTTCGCCCGGCTCGACTGCCTCGACGCCGGTGTCCCGCCCGACGATCTCCAGGTGGTGATCTCGGGCGACGGGGGGCAGTTCCTGGCCCGCGGTGACCTGGGCTGGCGTCTCCCGGACGGGAGGTGGCTGATCGCCGAGATCGACGGGGCCGAGGTGCACGGAACACCTGAGGCCTTGTTCGCGGACCGGCGGCGTCAGAACCTGCTCGTCGCGTCGCGAGGCGTCGCACTGCTCCGCTTCACGGCCCGGGACCTTGCGGTCGAGGGCCGGATGGGAGCGGAGATCCGGAGCTTCCTGGGCCGAGCACGAGGTTCCGCGCAGTCGAGAACGGGATCGAGGCCGCCATCCGTCGGATAACGACCTCAACCCCGTTCTCGGCACCGACGGACCGAGACCTCAGACCGCGATTCTTGCCCTCGCCCACGACGAGAAGCGGTCCACGACCCACACCAGCACGAGCACCATGAGGATGTAGGTCAGCATCTCGTCGAACCGGAACAGCTTGATCGACTTGTTGATGAGGAACCCGATCCCGCCCGCGCCCACGAGCCCGAGCACGAGCGAGGAGCGCACGTTGACGTCGAACCGGTAGAGCAGCAGCCCCAGGAACTGCGGCACGACCGCGGGCAGCACCGCGTGCGTGACGACCTGGGTCCGGCCCGCGCCGTTGGTGCGCAGCGCGTCGGCGGGCCCGGGGTCGATCTCCTCCATGGCCTCGGCCCACAGCTTGCCCATGACGCCCGTGTTGTGGACGACGAGCGCGAGCACCCCCGCGAACGGCCCGAGCCCCACGGCGGTCACGAAGATCAGGGCGAACACGACGTCGGGCACGGCGCGGAAGAACGACAGGATCGCGCGCGACCCCTGGTACCAGAACGATCCCGGCGTGCTGCCGCGCGCGGCGAGCACTGCGAGCAGGAGCGAGAGCGGGATGGACAGCGTGGTCCCGAGCAGCCCGATCCACAGCGTCACGAGCGTGGCCTGGAGCCCCGGGGCCACGACGGTCGACCAGTCGAGGTCGGGCGGGAACGCCTCGCCGACGAACCGGGCCATGCCCTCCCAGCCGCCCACGAGGGCGCTGATCGAGAACCCCGTGCCCTGCCAGGCGAGGACGTGCAGACCGAGCAGGACCGCGCCCGCGGTGACCCAGGTCGTGACCTGCCGTCCCGAGCGGTGGGCCGTGGGCACGACGACATGCGCGAGCCTCTCGGGCGACGGCCCCTCGGCCCGGGCAGGGGAGCCGCCGCGCGGGGGCCGGGTCGAGCGGGTGGGGGCGGTGGCGGTCATGCGGAGATCCTCGTTCCGACGGTCGTCCGGGTGACGGTCACGGTCGCCGTCTCGGCCGAGTACAGGTGCTCGACGGCGTCGCGCGTCACCGCGTCCGGCGCACCGTTGAGGCGCTCGCGGCCCGCGACCATCCCGACGAGTCGGTCGGCGTGCTCGCGCGCGAGCTCGGGGTCGTGGAGGACCGCGACGACCGCGAGGCCCTCGTCGTGCGCGAGGGTCGCGAGCAGCTCCATGACCTGGGTCGAGGCCGCGGGATCGAGCGCAGACGTGGGCTCGTCGGCCAGCAGGACGCTCGCCCGCTGGCACAGGGCGCGCGCGACGGCCACGCGCTGCTGCTGCCCGCCCGAGAGCTGGCCGACGCGGTCGAGCGCGCGGTCGGCGAGGCCGACGCGGTCGAGGCAGAGCATGGCCTCGGCGCGCAGGTCCTGGGGGAAGAGCGACGCGACGAGGGACCGGCGCAGCGTCAGCCGCCCGAGCGCTCCGGCGCACACGTTGTCGAGCACGGTGCGCCGTCGCACGAGGTTGACCTGCTGGAAGATCATCGCGACCCGGCGCCTGGCCTCGTGCTGCTCCGCCGCCGAGGTCCGGTGGTGGGGGAGGACCTGCTCGCCGTCGACCCACACCTCGCCCGACGTCACGGGCGCGAGCCCGATCACGGACTTGAGCGTCGTCGACTTGCCGCAGCCGTTGGCACCGAGGATCGCGACGAGCTCGCCCGCCGCGACGTCGAGGTCCATGCCGTCGACCGCGCTGCGCAGCACGGCGTCGCCGGCCTCGGAGCGCGTGCTGAACTGGACCCGCAGGTCGCGGACGTGCAGACCGGGCGAGCGGACGCCGTCGGGCAGGTGCAGCACGCCCTCGGCCGCGCCGGGTCCGGCCGAGCCGCCCGGCCCACCGGGCAGCCCCGGCGAGCCCGGCGCGAGCGCGCCGTGGTGTGAAGCCATCTGGAACAACTCCTTGCTGGAGCGGGACGCGAGCCCGCGGGGGAACAGGACGGACGACCGGGATCGCGGCCGACCGGACGAAGGTGCGATGGAGTGCCGCCGGGGTGCTGGAC
>NZ_JBHUAD010000007.1:0-39130 GCF_042789955.1 Oerskovia sp. NPDC056781 | reverse complement strand
CGTCAGGACGAGCGACGCCCCTGCTCCTCACTCGGTCTGACAGGTCCGCTCACGCCCCGGTGACCATCCAGCGGTCGCCGCGCGCACGCAGCCCCGTGGTCAGGGCGCGCGCCGCCATGAAGACCCCCGCGAAGGCCGCCCACAACCACGCGAGCCCCGCGGCGCCGTCGGGCGCGAGAGCCCGGACCGCCAGAGCGAACGGCACGTACACGACGAACGTGACCATGCCCGCCCACGCGAGGTAGCGGCCGTCCCCGGCACCGATGAGCACGCCGTCCAGGACGAACACCCACCCCGCCATGGGCAGCAGCAGGCCGCACACGGCCATGCCGAGGGCGACGGCCGTGCGGACGTCCGGGTCGGACGTGAAGAACAGCGCGAACCACCAGCCGCCGACGGCCATCACGAGGCCCAGCAGCGCGCCAGCCGCGACGCCCCACTGGAGCGTGCGGCGCAGGACCGAACGGACGTGCGACCGGTCGCCCGCGCCCAGGCCGTGGCCCACGAGGGCCTGGGCGGCGATCGCGAGGGCGTCGAGCGCGAACGCCGCGAGCCCCCACACGGACGCGACCACCTGGTAGCCCGCGAGCGTGACCTCGCCGAGCCCGGTCGCGACGAAGACCGTCAGGAGGATCGCGAGGCGCAGCGAGAGCGTGCGGACGAAGAGCGGCGCGCCCGCGCGCGCGTTGGACCAGATGCCGCCCGCGGCGGGGCGGAGCGAGGCGCCCTCGCGTCGGGCACCACGCACGACGACGACGCCGAGCACCGCACCCATGGTGAGCTGCGCGACGGCCGTCCCGATGCCCGAGCCCGCGATGCCCAGCCCCACGCCGTACACGAGGACGACGTTGAGGACCGCGTTGAACGTCGCGCCGCCCGCGGCGACGTAGAGGGGCGTGCGGGTGTCCTGCAGGCCGCGCAGCACGCCCGTGGACGCCAGGACCACGAGCATGCCCGGCAGGCCCAGACCCGACCAGCGCAGGTACACCAGCGCGTGCTCGGCGACCTCGCCCGTGCCACCCATCGCGCCGATCGCCCAGCCGCCCCCGACCCACAGGGTCGCCGCGAGCACCAGGCCCAGGCCCAGCGCGAGCCACATGCCGTCGATCCCCGACTGGAGGGCCTCGCGCCGGTGGCCCGCGCCGATGCGCCGGGCCACGGCCGCGGTGGTCGCGTACGCGAGGAAGACGCACAGTCCCACGAGGGTCAGCAGGACCGTGGAGGCCAGGGAGAGCCCGGCCAGCTCGGCGGTCCCCAGGTGCCCGACGACGGCGCTGTCCACGAGCACGAAGATCGGCTCCGCGACGAGCGCTCCCAGGGCAGGGACCGCGAGGGCCAGGATCTGCTTGTCGATGAGACGTCGGCTCGGGAGAGCGTCGCCTGTGGACGACGGCGGCCGGTGCGGGCCCTCCTCGGGGGCCGGGGAGCGGCCCTCGGGTGAACGAGGTGAACGATCGGCGTCGGCGGGTTGGCCGGGAGCAGGCTGGCGTGCGTTCGGCGTGTCGCCGGAATTTCTTTCGTCCACACCCCTGAGCCTAGTGAACAGGCTGCTCATGGACGTGTACAGGGGACAACTCGTCAGTTGTCCACATGGTTGTCCACATGCCTGTGAACAGGCTGGCGGGGTCTGTCCACAGGCTGTCCACACCTCTGTGAACAGGGTCGTTTGCGGGGGATGGAAGCGCGATCTACTGTCGCTGAGTCGTGCATGCTCGGGCCTACGGACGGTCGACGGTGCAGCACCACACGACACCCCTCGACGACGCGGGCTCAGGACGTGTCGGTGGGCCGGAGTAGAACAGATGTGCGACGCAGGACGATACCCGGCCATGCCGGGGGAGTGAGGGGCCCGCATGTCGATCGACGAGCTCGAGTCGAGCTTCGGACCGCCCGCAGGCAGCGGCGGCCCCGGGTTCGACCGCACCCCGCCGCAGGACATCGCGGCCGAGCAGAGCGTCCTCGGCGGCATGCTCCTGTCCAAGGACGCCATCGCGGACGTGATCGAGCAGATCCGCGGCACGGACTTCTACAAGCCGGCCCACGAGTCGATCTACGACGTCGTCATCGACCTCTACGGGCGCGGTGAGCCCGCCGACGCCATCACGGTCGTCGCCGAGCTCACGCGCCGCGGCGAGCTGGGCCGGATCGGCGGCGCGCCCTACATCCACGACCTCATGGCCATGGTCCCCACCGCGGCCAACGCCGGCTACTACGCGCGCATCGTGCGCGAGCGGGCCGTGCTGCGCCGCCTCGTCGAGGCCGGGACCCGCATCGTCCAGCTCGGCTACGCGACCGACGGCGGCGACGTCGACGACGTCGTGAACAACGCGCAGGCCGAGGTCTACGCCGTCACCGAGCGACGTACCGCCGAGGACTACATCGTCCTGGGTGAGGTCATCGGCGGGACCGTCGACGAGATCGAGGCCGCAGGGCACCGCGGCGAGGGCATGGTGGGGGTCCCGACGGGGTTCGCAGACCTCGACCGGCTGACCAACGGGCTGCACCCCGGGCAGATGATCGTGATCGCGGCACGTCCGGCGATCGGCAAGGCGCTCGCGCTCGACACCCTCCTGCCGACGCCCACAGGCTGGACCACCATGGGCGAGGTCGCGGTTGGTGACCAGCTTCTCGCTGCGGACGGCACCCCGACGACCGTCGTGCGTGCGACCGAGGTCCTCACGGACCGGCCGTGCTACGAGGTCGTGTTCGACGACGGCACGACGATCGTCGCCGATGCCCTGCACGAGTGGTCGACGAGCACCAGGGCTTCGCGCCGAAAGAGCGGTCTGGACGGGAGCGTTCGGACCACCGAGGAGATCGCCGCGACGCTGCGGTGCGAGACGGCGGAGCGCCGTGCGAACCACGCCGTGACGACGGCAGGCTCGCTGGCGCTCCCTGAGGCAGATCTTCCCCTGCACCCTTACGCGTTGGGTGTCTGGCTGGGCGACGGTCACTCCGCGTCGGCACGCTTCACGTCGGCCGATCCGGAGATCGCCGCCCGCATCGAAGGGCTGGGTCTCGTCGCCGAAGAGCGCACCCGCTTCGAGGGGGCAGCCCGCCTCTACACGCTGCAGCTTCCCGAAGCGACGGCAGTCGCCATGCGGAACTGCGTCGTCTGCGGGGTCGAGTTCCTGCCGCGCACGAGCCAGGTCAAGACGTGCGGACGCGCGTGCGGAGGGAAGTCGAAGGGCATCTCCGCGAAGATGCCGGCACCGACGTGCCCGGACTGCGGACGCCCCAGCAGCGGTCTCCGTCGGTGCCAGGACTGCCACAACGCGCGCGGTACCGTCGCCGGGATCCTGCGCACGCTCGAAGTGATGGACGACAAGCACATCCCGCTCACCTACCTTCGGGCGAGCGAAGGGCAACGTCGTGAACTGCTCGCAGGGCTCCTCGACACGGACGGCACTGTCAACCCCACGGGTAGCCCCCAGATCGCTCTGACGAACCGGCGACTTGCCGAGGGCGTCCGCGAACTGATCCACAGCCTCGGGTATCGGACTGGTTGGTCCGAGAAGCGGGTGGGCGGACGGTCCGAGCAGTCGTCGACCGCCTTCACCATCACGTTCACGACCGACGACGACGTCTTCGCGCTCGAGCGGAAGAAGCTGGTTCACAAGGAGCGTCGTCGCCCGTCGACCCCGCGACTGAGGTCCCGCTTCATCGTCGACGTCCGGCGCATCGACTCGGTGCCCGTCCGCTGCGTGGAGATCGACCACCCTGAGCACCTCTACCTGGCCAGCCGCGCGATGATCCCCACCCACAACTCGACCCTGGGTATCGACATCGTCAGGTCGGCGTCGATCAAGCACAACATGACGTCCGTCGTGTTCTCGCTCGAGATGAGCCGCAACGAGATCACGATGCGTCTGTTGGCTGCCGAGGCACGCATCCACCTGCAGAAGATGCGCAACGGCTCCATGGGGGAGGATGACTGGCAGAAGCTCGCCGGCACCATGGGCAAGATCTCCGAGGCGCCGCTCTTCATCGACGACTCGCCCAACATGTCGCTCATGGAGATCCGCGCCAAGTGCCGTCGGCTCAAGCAGAAGCACGACCTCAAGCTCGTCGTGATCGACTACCTCCAGCTCATGACGTCGGGCAAGCGCGTCGAGTCCCGACAGCAGGAGGTCTCCGAGTTCTCCCGTGCGCTCAAGCTCCTCGCGAAGGAGCTCGAGGTGCCGGTCATCGCGATCTCGCAGCTGAACCGTGGCGCTGAGCAGCGCACGGACAAGAAGCCGGCTATGTCGGATCTGCGCGAATCGGGCTCTATCGAGCAGGACGCTGACATGGTCATCCTTCTCCACCGCGAGGACGCGTACGAGAAGGAGTCCCCGCGAGCCGGCGAGGCCGACCTGATCGTGGCCAAGCACCGAAACGGCCCGACCGACACGATCACCGTCGCGTTCCAGGGGCACTACGCGCGGTTCGTGGACATGCAGGTCTGACCCACTGTTGTTGTGTCGACGTGCAGCCTAGTTTTCGTAATCCTCCAGATACGTTACTTAAGCGCTGCTGAACGATCCTCGGGCGACCTGTAAGCAGCGCTGCTGGGCGACGGTGCAAGGTCGGATGATGTGGCGGGCGCTTGTGTGAGCCGAGCAGGAGCAAGCGACCAGTCGCCCAGAAACTGCGCACAGGAGGTTGTGCGTACTCACATCCGTCCGGTGGAACGGTTGGGCGTGGTGCTTCTGTAGGAGCTCGCGCGGTGCTGTGGCTCGCGCTGGCTGCCGGCTACCCGCTGGCGGAGTAGAAGCGGAGTGCATTTCGCGGACGCCGTAGCCCGGCATCTTGGCCGCGGTGCCGATGGTGCCTGAACGGGCGATCGTCACTAGTCTGCCCGTATGTCGAAGTTAACTGACCTGATGGGTGGTGCCATCGGTTACTTCTGGACCGCCCTCGACGACTTCGACGCGCTCGATCGGGCGAGGCCAGGCCACGTTCGCTTGTCAGATGACGGCGACCTCTTGCTAGACCTCCTCGCCCCGCACGAGGCGCCCTCCAGCGAGGACCCACTCCCAAGTTCATTGGTGGCAACCACGTCGGTGGGTGGTGCGCTGTTCGTTGACGTGCACCAAGGTCGTCTGGCCGCCCCGCACGGCGGGTATCGGGTCAGTACGCGCACATATCGAGCGCATGGAGTTGTCGTCGGCGCACCCTTGCGGAATTTGAGATCGGACGGCTTTCTCGATGTCTCCGCGTACTTCCCTGGGATGGCTAGCTGGGCCGGCGTCGCCGGCTCCAGCACGTCGCCGTCTACGGATGAGCACGGACGACTGAAGTCGCTAGCTATCACCGTGCAGGCAGCCGAGAGCCGCAGCGAGAATCTCAGTAGGGGCCGACGGCTCGAGCTCTCAACGCACTGGCAAGTAGACGGCCCCGAGGACCGCCGAATCATCTACACCCCGGTTGAGTTCAAGATCAGCGCGACACGTCCAGCCAAATGGACGGAACTGGTCCCACCCTTGCAATCGATCCAAGGGTTGCTGAGCCTGGCATACGAGGGCCTCGTGGTGGCCGATGGCGGGCGCGTGACCATGGACACCGACCAGCCTCCGATGGAGAGCCCGACATGGTGGACCGCTCGACTCATGCGCCGCCCAGAGGGGGCGCAGGCCCCACGGTCCATGACGGAGATCCCGAGTTTCGACCTCGGCACAATCGGCGGCATCGCCGGACTGCGGCGATGGATCGAACTCACCGACAAGCATCCGCGCGCTACCGGCCCTCTGGTGGCGCGACATCGCTATGGGCTACACAACGTCGAGACCCGCTTGATGGAGGTCGCCGCGGCGATCGAGTACTGGGTGTCGGCGCACCGCCGATCCGCTCAGTGGGCACGGAGATCTCTGGGCAAGGGCAGTTTCGCCGCGAACCTGGCGGCGCGAGTGGGCACCCCATTCACCGACCTCGTCGGCGACCCGATGGCTTGGGCGCGTAAGTTCTGGAGCACCAACAACCTGCTCAAGCACGAGCCGAACAGCGAGTACGACGCTTACGAAGTCTCCGTGCTCGCCGACACCGGAGCTGTGCTGCTGCAGAGTGCCCTGCTGAACCGCGTCGCCCGCACGACGAACCCGGCGCAGGTAGTCTGCGGCAGCCACCGCTACGACCACCTCGGCAGGCAGGTCCGGGGTCTCCTAGGCGCCTGAATCATCACCGCTGATCGCGAACTGGCGCATCTCGGTGGGCTTCTGGACTTCAGACCGTAGGTGTCGGGTTTGCGCAGCCAAGGCTCACACGGCGCTGAGGCTCGTGTCGATCATCGGGTGGCGCATGAGGTGGAAGCGGAGCGCCTTGCGCTGGCGCCGCAGTTCGGGCCGGTTCTTCTTCGCTGCGGCGGCGATCGCCTTGTCGACCCGAGTGATCTCGCGTTCCAGTTCTGCGCGTCGGCGGCTGTAGCGGCTCTTGCACACTGCGGTGCAGAAGGCGGCTGGTCGGCCTTCGAGGGGGAGTGTGCACATGTTGGTGCAATAGGGGTTCATGCAGCGAAGTGGGCTGATGAGCTTCTCTCTCACGAGGGCCCTCCCTGGATAGCCGCCTGACCAGGCCCGATGCCGGACCCTCTCCATAGATTCGTGCGATTCCTTCCCAAGATAGCACTGGACGGTTCCCAGCAAGCAGGCCTGGTTGACGATTCACAGCAAGCGCCGTGCGGAACCTGTCTGTTGCTCGAGCCCCACTGGCGGTACAGTCGGAGCACCGCCGTCCTCGGCGGTAGAGCCCTGCGTGAAAACGCGAAGGGGGTGCCGCTGCGCCAACAGCGACACCCCTTGACGGCTCTGAGATGTCCATGGAAGACGAAGGGCCGTCGATGGCCAGTCTATGGTGCCGTGCTTCTGGCGTACACGACGTGCGCCGGTTCCGCGCTGCCTGCCGACGAGTGCCGCGCGGCCATTGGGGAGGCGTCCCAGATGGTGGCGACCTGGAATATACGTGGTGGGGACGGAGCGAACCGTCTCTGGGGCTGGCAGCTTGGGGCACCGCCGACCAGCGAATTGCGGTCCGTGCGTCGACCGGCGGCAGATGCCATGTCTCGACACGCTCCGGTCCGCATGTGGTGCCTGACGACCGGATCGTTCCTCGTCCTGGAGTCGGGGCTTGAGTATGAGCTGGCTCGATCGCTCGATCGCGAGTCATCGATCGTCTGGCTCGTCGCACAGCCGGTGCTCCTCGCTTTCGGCAACGGCGAGAGGCACGTCCCCGATCTGCTGGCGGAGCATGCCGATGGACGCGTCGTGGTCTGGGATGCTCGCCCTGCCGATCAGCAGGACGAGCAGTTTCGACGCAAGGCGGAGCTGACGAGAGAAGCCTGTAGTCAGGTCGGCTGGGAGTATGCGATCTACGCGGGCTCGAGTCCGGCCGGCCAACTGAACCTCCAGTGGCTGACGGCTTTCCGAAGCCGTCCGACGTGGCCGCACCACAATGAGAGGGACCACCTCCTGGCACGTGCCCGGGACGGCGTGACGGTGGGAGACATCATCAGGAGTGATTCCGGTGATGGCCACTTGACGGCCACGATGTGGCACCTGTTGTGGACCAGGGAGCTGGTTGTCGATCTAGATGTGCCGATCACCTTCGCGACTTTGGTGACCTTGGTTGGGGTGCGGGTCGATGAGTGAGAATCGGATCTCACTGGCCGTTGGTGACATGGTTCTCACCGACGACGGAACCGCTGTCGTACTTCACCTCGACCGCGCGGGCGTCGAGATCCGCGACGTCCGGGGCCGTGTGCACCAGGTTTCTTGGACAGACCTCGCGAACATCGATCCCATCGCGTCGGATGATTCGATCGGAGGAGCCGCGGCTCTGAGGAGCTTCGCCGAAGACTGGAACCGGCTGAGTGCCGAGGCGCGCGAGGAGGCGATGTTTCGCCTCGGGGTCGTCTTGGAGATCGCCACCGGGTTTCGACACGGCCACCCGCAACTCGCTCTCCCGGGTGAGCCATCCACGATGTTCGACCCCGCTAGGGGACTCAGCGTCACTGCGAGATGTGACCGGATGGCCAGACTTCTGCGCCACGAGTCGGCCACCGGTCGGATCGGAAGCGGCGATCTGTCGACGATTTCCGGTCGCACGCTCCTGCTGTGGGTGGACGCATGGAAGAGCAATGGCCTGATCGGCTTGGTGGATCGGCGACGGGCGAAGACAGTCGATGTCTTCTCGACACTGCCGTTGGCCTGGAAGCAGGCTGCTCACGACGTGGTCATAGAGTTCGATGGCGATGTCTCGACGGTGAACCTGCGAGAGATTCATCGCCGGATCAAGGTTCGTCTGCGTGAGGCGGGGCAGGAGACTTCCGCACCTCAACGGGTCGCGGGCCGCTACGTCTCTCACTTGATGTCGACGCGTGGGGCGACGACGCGGGCGCAGCGTTCGAACAAGCTCCGTGGAGTCTCTGGGACGCAGTCGTACCCGGCGATGGTTCCGGGGCAGGTGGTAGCCATCGACGTGACTCGGTCGGACGTCATGGTGTGGTGCCCGGTCCGTGGTGGTGCATGCAGTGTGGAGATCATCTCCGCGATGGATCTGGCTACCCGCATGATTCTGGGGCTGCGGGTTGTTCCGATGAGTGCTGACTCGCATGACGCGTCGATGCTCATGTATGACGTGATGCGCCCGTTCTCACAACTTGTCGAGGGTACGACAGTGTCCGACTGGGCGTGGGCGGGTGTGCCGCAGGAGATCCAGTTCTACTCCGACGCTGTTGGTGCGGACCCTGACTGTTCCGGTGTCGAGGTCGTCTGTCCGCGCACGTGCCGGTCGCTTCATGTTGCGCCGGGGCTGCAGGGCAAACACATGGTGCCCGGCGTCCGCCCGGCTGCCGTCCGAGCCGATCACGGGTCGATCTTCGTCTCGCAGGTCTTCCGTGATCTCTTGGCGAGGTTCGGCATCGACCTGCCGTTGTCTCGCACGCGTCGGCCGATCGACAACGGGATCCTCGAGCGGTACCACGAGACCTTGCAGCGTGGCCTGCAGCAGTTGCCTGGCTACAAAGGTCGCAATCCATCCCAGCGAGGTCGGATCGTGGGATTGGATGGATCCCATCGCGACGAGCCACTGCTGACGGCTTCGGAGCTGGAGCGATTCCTGCGACGGTGGATCGTCCTGGACTACCACCGCACTGTCCACAAGGGCCTGCACCTTCCTGGGGTAGAGAGGGTGGATCTGCGCCCGATCGACATGTTCGATGCCCTACTGAAGATCACCGGTCGTCTCCACGTGCCTCAGCGTCCTGATCTGATCTACGACTTCTTACCGGTGAGATGGGGCACCGTCGGTCAATCCGGTGTCGAGTTGTCCGGCTTGGTCTACGACAGCCCGGCTCTGAACGGCCTACGGGCTGTGCCTGCCGGTACCTTCCGGACCGAGGACCGGGCGATGCCCTTTCTCTACGACCCACATGACGTCACACGCGTGTGGTTCCGTCACCCGGATACTGATCGGATCGTTCAGGTGCCGTGGCGCAAAGCCCACCTGACGCACGCACCTATGACCGAGACTCTGGCGCAGCACCTGCGCACAGCAGTGCGGCAGCGTCAAGGAGTGGCGCGGTTGTCGAGCACGGCGGCCGAGGACGAGATCGTCGCTGAGCTCGGAAGCCTCCTCGACAGTGTGGTTCCCAAGGGCTGGCGCAAGCGCGTGTCTGCCGCCCGCATGCGGCATGAGTCTTCCACTCGTGATCACACCGAGGCCGAGGCGGCGATGACCGTCGCCGACGTCACTTCTGATCCACCCATGGTCGTTGGGTCGCCGCGTGGAGATGACACGTTCTCGATCTGGGCTGACTCGTGGCCTTTTGATCCAGCTGTCCGGGAGCCGTGATGGACGCGGCAGCCTGGCACCGGCAGGCGCGCTATGAGCCGCCGACCCCTCCGCCGGTGCACACCAGGCGGGAGCTTCGCACGATGCCTGCACGAGCCCTCGAGCAGTACATCCGCCATCGGCGCCGGTGGATTCAAGGGGTGGTCTTCCCCTGGGCGGCAGGAGGACAAGCTCGAGAACGACTGACCGAGCTGGTGGAGAACAACGAGTTTCGGCCTCCAGGGGCGAAGAACGTCATCGCCGTCACCGCCGCGTTCACTGCGGGCAAGTCCACGCTCGTGCGCGCCTGGGCGCAGGACTTCTATCGGGAGATCCTCGCCGCGAAGATCAGCGATCCGCAGCCCCCGACCTGGCGGCCGCGGCACGGTGTGGAGGCCGACCACATCCCGGTCGGCTGGATCGATCTGGGCTCTGCTGGGAAGATCCGGATGCTCAACGCCCAGGTCCTGGACTTCTTCGGCTATCCCACAACCGGCCGCATCCCGGACCTGACAGTGCGCTTCTCCAAGGTGGTCGACAACCACCAGGTCAAGATCCTCGTTGTCGACGACATCAATCTCCTCCAGCTCGGGCATCAGGACGCCCGGCAGGTGCTGGACCACCTCAAGCACATCAACACCGTGCTCGGGCAGCAGGGCGGATCCCTCGTCCTGGTCGGCCAACAGAGCGACAAGAGCCTGGTCTTCACCGACCCACAGCTCGCAGGCCGACTACAGATCATCCGACTGCACCCGTTCGCCGTCGATACCTCGCGCGACGTCGCCGACTGGCAGGAGTTCTTGAGCGGGATCGAGGACCACCTGCTGCCCTACCTGCCGGCGGCCCGCCCAGGTCTCCTCGCCGGAACGCACGCCCCACGCATCTGGCGGCGCACCCAAGGATTCATCAGCGACTCAGCCGAGCTCCTCAAGGGAGCAGCGCATCTGGCTGCTGTCGATGGTTCCTGGACGATCACCAGCGCACACCTGGAGGCCGTGCAGCTGTCCCAACGGGCCACCCAGGCGGAGCAGACGGCTCCGCGGCCACGGAGTGCCCGCGTCGCGGTGAAGGCATCCTCGTGATCGGCCTGCTGCCTGTACGCCCGGACCCGTTCCCGGGTGAGCACCTGTACTCGTTGGCGTTTCGCACGGCGTCGGCCAACCAGATCCCACCCGCGTCGCTCGGCCTGACACCCGCAACTCACGCACGCCGATCGACCGATCCCACGGTGCTCGCTCAGCTTGGTAGGGCTCTAGGCCTCCCTCGGGCCACAGCTCGCGCGATGACGCTCGACATCTACCCCCGTGCGGTCGCTGGCCGGTCGGGGAAGCAACTTGTCCGTACGTGGCGGCTTCCTGGAGTCCGGTGGGAGTGTCCTTGCTGTACCCCCGCCTCGCGAATCTACCTGCGTGATTGGCAGCTTGCCCTGCACCCGTTGTGCGTGACCTGTCCGTCGCTGCTTCGCCGTCAACATGGGCAGGTCGCCACTTTCTCTCCAGTTCCAGATCGGCGGGCTGTGGCCACTCAACAACGAATCGCCGACGTCTTGTCGACCTCACGCCACGACCGTCGCAGCCTCAAGCACCTACAGGATCTGTACCGTCTCGTCACCCTCGTGGCGCTGACGGCCGATGACGAGTGGCCACTGTTGGTCGGTTGGGAGGCCGAGCTCCGCGAAGGCCTGGGGAGCCGGAACGACGACTGGACGAAGTATCCGTCGGAGGACCCCGCAGATGCCGCGGCGATCGTCCTGGAATGCGCCCGCGCGCTGGCCGATCGGCAACCGCGGCGCAGCTTGGTTCACGAAGGCTGGGAACGGCTTCGAGCCCACCCCGTCTACAGGTCACACGGACGCGCAACTGACTGGGCAGGCATGCTCCCAAGTTTGCGAGCAGATGGCCCCAGCGACGGGCTCCCGGTATGGCAGCGTGAGGCCTGGACCGCGTACCGCACCCTCGCCAAGAGGCTGACCGAGTTGCAGAGCGCAACCGGGCTACGGCCAGAGCACATCCCGGGCTGGGACCTGCGACCCGGCGAGGTCTTCGCACCAGCGGACGAGAGCCGAGCCTGGCGAACAGAGATCGCCGTCACCGCACACATGCTGCTTTCCGGGCCCGTGCACAACACGGAGACCGAGCACCTCTCCCGCATCGCGCTCGGCAGCACCGGGTCCGGATGGAGCACCCGCCGTCTCGCCCTAGGGCGAGGCATCACGCCGCAGAACGCCCACGACATCGAGAGCCTCGCGCGCCGCCTCATCGCCGAAGGTCTCGTCGACTACGCCGAGCGCCGGCGTCACCTTATGGGGGCACCCGAGCTGATTCGCCAGCTCGCACAACTCATCCAGGGGTTCGGCCTGAACCCGCCAGCGGCGGAAACGCTCGAGACCTGGGCATGGGTCTCGTTCACAGGCGGCCCAGCCTGGGACGTCTGGCTGCTTGAGCCGGCGCGTGACCTCGACCAACACCTGGACCCCGAGCAACGCCTCCTGCTCAGCGACGCGGTGCTCACCTATCTCGCTGAAGCCACCAGGCCCACGGTGCACCTCTCACCCGAGCCGGTAGTCGATGTCGACAGCGACACGGGGCCCACGTGGGACGTGGTCGCATGACCGCGCTACCCGTGCGCGTCGCACCCATGCAGGGACAGAGCTTGCCCGACTGGCTCGAACACCTCGCCGCGATCAACGGGATGACGGCCGCGCAGATGGAGACGGCGCTGCGCGAGGACGGTGGGAGCACCCGCTTCCTGGCCGTTCGACCCGACCCACGCACCACTCGAACGATCACGCATCTGACAGGTCAACCAGCCCGAACAGTCCTCGCCCTGACCTTGGCCCGGTACGACGGCACGGCGCTGGACCTGACCGGACTCGACACCGATCGATGGTCGTCTTGGCGGTCAGTCGCCGCCCGCGGTTGGTTCCGACCCAGAGGCACCGCCGCATGCCCCACCTGCCTAGCCACAGACGGGTACTGGCGACTGAGGTGGCGCCTATCGACCGTGACCGTCTGCACCACGCACAACTGCTACCTGCGCGAATGGTGTCCGGGATGCGGCAGACGCTTCGATGACCACCCACACACCCTCTTCCGACATCACGCCAGCACCCGCTGCCTCAACCCCACCGGGCCGGGCACCTGGTGCGAGTGCGACCTCGCGTCCTTGCCTGCGGCCTCGGCTGGCCGCGACAACATCGAACGCCAGATACGTCATGACGAGGCGCTCGAGTCCGGAACGCTTTCCGTCCTAGGTCGACTCGTCTCCGCCGCGACCTACCTCGCCGACGAACGTCACCTCGCCGTCCTCCTACTTCACCTTGCTACCCGCGCGGGCGGTGACGTGCTCCCTGGATGGGTCGAGTCAGTTCGACGCGAGGCTGAATCGACCCCCAGACGGCGTTGGCATCTGGCCCCACCCGAAGAACCACAGGTGCGCTCCGCCGTCCTGACCACCGCCAACGAGATGCTCACCGCACCCGATCTGACCACCGGCGCCGCGCTCCTGGCGCCCTGGGTGAAGACAGCACCGACAGGCAGAGAGTCACGACTGGGATGGCTCGCTGACCGCACCACCATGACTCCCGATCTGACTCGCCTTGTCACGACCGCCCTGGCTCCGCACCAGCGCAACAGCTTCCACCTGTCCCGCACCACAACACGGCTGACTCCGGAGCGCGT
This sequence comes from Oerskovia sp. NPDC056781, assembly GCF_042789955.1. NCBI lineage: Bacteria > Bacillati > Actinomycetota > Actinomycetes > Micrococcales > Cellulomonadaceae > Oerskovia > Oerskovia sp. NPDC056781. Next base: position 25,646 of record NZ_JBHUAD010000007.1, on the reverse strand, counting down.
GCCGCAAGCCGTGCCCGAACCGCTCTACCGCGCGCACGCAGCCACGCTGTTCAGTACGACCAGGGGAGAGACCAACCGGCTATTCCTCTCACTGTGCTTAGCGCGCCAGGTAGGCGCGGTGAGCTGGGCAGATGCCGCACAACTCCTCGGTATCAGTGCCAGCCGTGGATCACGCACTGCCCGGGCCGTCAGCACACGAAGCCGCATCGATCCCCAAGGTCTCGCAGCGGCTCTCCAGGCAATCAGCTCCGACCTCATGGCCAACTACCGAGCCCATGAACGCACCGTTCAAGGGCTCGCAGCGCGACGAGCATGGTTTGAGGACTGGGCCGACGAACACCGGCCAGGAACCCGTCCTACCTCTCACGCGTACGCCGTCACCTGGCTGTGGTGCCACTTCGCCAGCGCGCTACCTTCCACGACCCCTGCCTACCTGACGGGTATGTCGAGGGCGGCCAAGTCCAACTACTGGCAGTTCACCACCTCACTCACGCACGTGGCCGCCACAGCTCTCAACGACATCGCCCACCGCAACCACCAGGAGCAGCCCGATGACGAACGAACCTGAACTCGCACGCGTCCAGCCTGCAACCCGACGCGGCTTCGCTACCGATCACCAGTCGACTAGTGAACCGGATGCGCCTGCGCCGAACCTCGCGAGCAGGATCACCGCCGGAAAGAAGAGGGGCGAATCGTTCGTGCTCGACGACAAGGGTCTGGTCCGAGACGACGTCGCCCGCCAGGCCGTCGCGTTCGTCTCCACGTACCACCGAGAGCACAAGCGGGGCCCGACTTGGATGGAGGTCGGCGTGTGCATGGGCTGGTCGCGGCCCGAGACCGTGGGGGCTATCGGGGCCCTTCGAAGGTTTGGGATCCTGTACGCAACGCGTAGCTACCGCTCGCTGCGCGTGCACCCGAGGCTGACGGCGCGCAGACGGCGCATCCGATGATGGGCACGGCCGACGGTGCGGGGCCCGCACCACTCGCGGACCGGCACGCTGTGATCGCGCTCCTGGTCGAACTCATCACGGCAGGTCAGCGTCGTGCTCGTGCTGGGTGGGTCCGTCAGGCAGCGTGCGCGGGAGACGAGCGCTTCTACGACCGCGGTACCCCCAGTGCATCCGACGTCGAGGACCAGCGAGAGGTCTGCGACCGTTGCCCTGTCGCCGCCGATTGCCTCCTACAAGCTCTCGACGACGAGAGACGGAGACCGGTTGGACGTGCCTCGATCCGTGGAGGACTCCTGGCCCGAGAACGGCGAACCATGGTGGACGGAGCTAACGCGTGACCGACCAGGGACCCGACACACCTGAACCGGAGATCCACGAGATCGTCCGAAGGCTGAACGCGCACCTCGGAACAACCGTCGTCGCGGCGCTGGCAGGAAGTCGCGACAGCAGATCGCCACATGCGTGGGCTGAGGACGTAACACCTGCCCACGATGCTGAGCAACGCATCCGGGCCGCCTACCGTGTGTGGGTGATGATCGCGGACAGCGAGTCCAAGGAGACGGCGCGGGCGTGGTTTCTCGGCAAGAACCCGATCCTGGACGGGACTCCTCCGGTCCTCGCCCTGCGCCGGGGTCAAGCGGCCGACGTCTTGACTGCTGCTGAAGCACTCAGCACCGACACTTGGAGTCTGTAGACCCTGGGGAGCGCAACCGCAGGGCTTTCAGCGTGGAAGCCTCAGCAGCGCCATTGCTCCGTCTTGCGGTCGCTTGAGGGAGTTCCAGGCGCAGGAACCTGCGCTTTGGGTTGCAGTCCTGACTGCCTCAGATTGTTCTAGACTCGGGGAACTATGTCTGACACTGATGAGCGATCCTCTTGGGCGCGAACACGTTCACCTAACGTCATGCTCCGCGACATGCGAACGCGTACGCTGGGGCTGTTCGCCTGATGTCGAAACTCCGCACCGGCGCGCAGTTTGTCACGCACACGAGCGACGGCGAGTCCGGCGAAGATGAGGTCGTCGTTGTGCGGCTTGATGAACACGGAGCCGAGCTCGTGTGGCCGAGGGCGATCGGCCTGTTCGATGCTCTTGCGCTGAACAGCAACGAGAGTTTTCCGGACCCAGTTGTTCTCCGATCTGGCCATGGCTGGCTCACCCTTCTTGAGGGGCGCAGCCTTGGCTCATCTGCTTCCACGCTTGGACACTCGGAGCAACGAATCCGCTACTACAGGGCCGTAGGAACCGGCGCCAAGCACACCGACTACTCAACCATCCATGGGATGTCATCGATTGTCGATGGCCTTGCTAGGTGGGCCCGTCGGACGCCCGTGACCCAGGAGATTACGTTCGACGGCGGCCGCGTTGATGGGCTAACAATACGCGCGAGGAACTTGGAGGCTATTTGTCTTGGCGGTCCGCTCGGTCTCGAACTAACAACCTCCTACACGCACAGTCCGCAACCAGAAGGCGGCGTGTACGCGATATCCACCGCGCTTGAGGTGCGAACCCGAAGTCTCGAGGCGATTGATTGGGGGGCTCACACCAGTACGCATCGGATGATCCAGGACCTTATGTGTTTGGTGTACGGCAAACCGTGTCTCGCGCGACTTGACGCCGTGATGCGAGAGGATGACCAAGAGATCGAACCGAAGGACGAACGCCGCTTCTGGCGCGACGCGTATGAGCCGACATTCGGGCGCTCCGCACGTGGCACTGAGGGCATTTCGGACAAGGATCTGCCGCTCTTCTACCTCGATGACACGGATCCCGACAAGCTAGCATCCTGGCTTACTGGCCAGAGTCTGTGGTCTCGACCGACTTGGATCGGTGTGACTCCCCTGTTCCACACGGACCTGCCGGTCGAGTCGCGTCTACTCCAGGTAGCAGTGGCGCTTGAGGCACTCGGTGCAGCCATTGCCAAGAGTCGCAGCGAGAAGCCTCCCACGACCTTTGAGGGACTGCTCGAGGTAGTGTTCCGGGCGATCGGATACGCACCCACAGCGATTGTCGGCGAGGCATCATCCAAGGAATGGTGTACGGCCTTCAACAAGGCGTACAAGGGTGTGAAGCATGCCGATAACCCAATGACAGATCCAATCGAGGCGTACGAACGATCTAGGCAGGGCCTCACGCTGATGAGGTGTTGGTTGGCGGTCGAGCTCGGCGTCACACGGGAAGTTCTGGACGCGAACCTCGGAAGGCGTCTGTGAGTCAACCTTGGAGAGGGCGTCACATCGCTTGGGGGTGAAATTGGGCGGATGCTCTATGCAGACGGGTCGGCTTGCGCCATCTTGAGCACGTGCCATTCCCGACCAGAACTGCCACTACGCCACCGCCCGAGGATCCCGAGGCTCTGTATCGTGAACTTGCGGAGACGAACGCTGGGCCGCCCGCACTCTGGGTGCACCAAGGCCAAGTGCTCGGCGATTGGCACCGGCGCCAGGACGCGACGGACATTGCAATCGAGTTGCCTACCGGGGCCGGCAAGACGCTCGTCGGGGGACTGATCGCCGACTTCCGGCGTAGGGCTCACCGTGAACGCGTCGCCATCGCCTGTCCGACGCGTCAACTGGCCCGTCAGACGGCTACGCGGCTTCGGGAGTATGGCATCCCGAACGTGTTGCTGGTAGGGCGCGTCGCTGACTGGTCAGGTGCAGACCGCGCTCTCTACACCCGTGCCGAAGCTGTCGCGGTGACCGTGTACTCTCACGTGTTCAACAGCAACCCGGCCATCAACGATGCACAGTTGTTGGTCTTCGACGACGCACACGCCGCCGAACAGGCCGTAATCAACCCATGGGCAGTCAGCGTGGAACGCGCTCTGCCGCTCTACCACGAGATCATCACCACTCTGGCCGACGCTCTGGATCCGCTCGTCGTCGACCGGCTGCGTGCTGAGGACCCGGATCCACGCCAAAGGGCCCTGACCTACTTGATCTCACCCAACGGAGTCGCCGCGCAGGGGGCGGCTCTTGAAGAAGTCCTGCAGGCCGCTGTCGCCAGCAAGACCGGGCCGGACAACCTGCCCTATGCGCTGACGAACACGCAGGGCCACATTGGACGCGCTCTCATCTACGCGTCGCACCGCTCCATCCTCATCCGACCGTTGATCCCACCAACCTCGACCCTCCCCGCGTTCGCTGGTCCCCGCCAGCGGTTGTACATGTCGGCGACCTTGGGTCATGGGGGGGAACTCGAAAGGGCGTTCGGGCGCCGGGCGATCCATCGCATCCCGGTCCCACGAGGGTGGGACCGGCAAGGTAGCGGACGCCGCTTCTTCGTGCTGCCTGCCCTGACAACTGACTTGCGCGAGCCACAGGAAATTGACGCTTGGGTACGCGACCTCGCGGATTCGACCGGCCGTGGGCTCATCTTGGCCACTTCGGAGCATCACGCGAAAGACCTGGTCACCCGACTCGTTCCTGACGGGGCGAGCGTCCTGCGAGCAGACGACGTCGAGGACGACCTTGCGGTCTTCACCGTTCAGCCCAAGGCCGCTCTTGTCCTGGCGAACAGGTATGACGGGATCGATTTGCCCGATGATGATTGCCGCCTAGTGGTCCTTGCCGGGCTTCCCGCCCGGGGCGACCTGCAGGAGCGGTTCCTGCATGACTCGCTCGGTGCGATCGAGGTCCTGCGCGAGCGTATGCGCGCCCGGTTCGCTCAGGGCGCTGGTCGCGCAACGCGCAACGTCAAGGACTATGCCGCCGTCGTGCTTCTCGGCGACGAACTCATCAACTATGTCGGCAAGCGTGAGGTTGCGGCAGCCTTGCATCCCGAGCTCCAGGCCGAGCTCGAGTGGGGGTTTGAAGAGAGCCAGGCAAACTCAGGGGCGGAACTGCGCGGCGACCTCGGCGAGTTCTTCGCCCAGACCGCCAACTGGCAGGACGCCAATCGGGGGATCATCGAGAAGCGCAGTGGAGTTGAGGTCGGCACACCACCTGGTACCGAAGCGCTCGCCGCAGCAGCGCCACACGAGGTTCAGGCCTGGGCCGCCGCTTGGCAGGGGGACTGGGAACGCGCCGTCAACTCCGGCCGTAGTGTCATCGATGCGCTCAGCGGTGGTCGCGACGTTCAACGGTACGCAGCTCTGTGGCACTACATCCTTGCGAGCTGGGTAACCCAACTTCCCCAGACTCCGGCAGCGACGGTGCGCGACTACTTGAACAAGGCGCGCGCCGCTGGGCGGGGTACCACGTGGCTGGACCACCTCGTGGCGCCCACCGATGACCCTGATGTCGCGGAGGGCGCAGCAGCGAAGGACGACCTTGACGAATACGTTGGCGGCCAAATCCTCGCGAACATCCCTAGTATCGGCCGCAACGCCCGCTTCGAGCAGGACATCACCCAGGCCCGGTCCGGCCTATTGGGTCGCGACGCTCAGCCCTACGAAGAAGCTCTCGTCTACATGGGCACTCTGGCCGGAGCTGTCAGCGACGGCAATGGAGGAGCCCATGCGGCCCCTGACGCTATGTGGCGATTCGGCGATCTGCAGTGGATCTCGTGGGAAGCTAAGAGCGAGGCGGAGCCCGGGGGGGAACTCAGCGTTATCGATACGCGCCAGGCCGGGTCGCATCTTCGCTACATGCAGACCAACTACTCCGCGACGGCTCCGCGCTCGTCCTACGGCCTGATCCTGACACCACAGGCACGTGTGCATCCTTCGGCGGTAGCTGTCGCAGAATCTCATCTGTACCGCACCCGCCCTACTACCGTCGTGGATGTCTTCGATCGTCTCGTTGCCGCATGGCGACAAGTTCGTGCGATGGGTGCAGGTCTTACCGCAGACATCGCCTACGACGTCCTGAAAGCACAAGGCGCGCTTCCCAGCCAGTGGGCAGTCCTACTCAAGTGCGATCGAGTCGTACCGCTTGATGACTAGTTGAGCCGAACGAGAGCCGTCCTGGGCGGATCGGCCGAAGTCCGCGCGCGAGTCCGCCGGGTAGGAGAGACGGGCGCACAGTTAGCCTACGGATTGGGAGTTTCGATGGGCAAGGGCAGCAGGTTGCGTCGTGGACGCAGGCAGGTTGTGGCGCGACCGCGGGATGTCAAACGGCGTGCGAAGCTGGCGAACAAGCGGGGGCAACGCGTTCTCGCCACCGTCGAGTCCTACGAGCAGGTCTGCGCATCTGGGACTGATCGCCTGATCACTACCCTGATCGCTCGGTACACCAAGCGCATGGAAACTATTCAACGTGTCCCGGACGAAATCCGGTGCGAAATGCTCGAGTGTCTCGGACCGATCACTCCGCTCGACACGGTCTTGCGTCGCTATGGCGCGGATCCCGGACGCGCTCCTGCGGACTACACTGGCGACTGGCCAGACCATCTCGCATGGGGGGTCGATAGTGCGGTCGCGGCAGTCCGGCTAATGTTGTGCGGGCAGTTTGTCGGAGCCGCGGCGATTGCGCGCAATCAAATGGAACGATGGCTGATGCACCGCGCCCACAATGCGGGCATAAGTCAAGAGCCTGGAGAATCGACTCTAGACTTTGTAGCTCGGGTATGGAGCCATCCCGATCACTTCTCGGAACACTGGTTCGAGGGAGGGACTGGGCTAGTACCAGCCTTCACCGAGGACGACGTCACCTCGGCGGACGAGCCCGCGTCGCAGCACGAGCACGTCAAGCTCACCGATGGGACAGAAATTTGCCCGGCGGTCCTGTACGGGGCAATGAGTGAGCTCATGCATGGTCGGATGCTGCTCGACGCAGTTGGTTGGGAGTCGCACGGACTTCTGGACGGTGCCGACCCGCCCGATGAGGTGGCGATCGCTGTCGGGGTAATCGCAGATGCGCTCAGTCTCAGTCTTCGGCAGATCCGGCTGGCAGCGCTAGCGCTGGCCTTCGAACGTGGTGACCTCATGACTGTCGCCCTGCTCGATATGCCGCTCGACCGGTTCTCCCGCGCCGAGCCGCCAGCCAACGACCAGGATCCGGCCCTGAGACTGCCACCCGGCCCTGCGGCCGCACCGTCGCCTAGGCTGGTTGCGCCTCCGATGGTGTTGCTGGCGCCGCTGCAACCCTCCGAGGGGCTGGAGAGTGCACATATGGCAGTGGCGTTCGAGATGGGCGACTCTTTTGAGGCGGTACTACGCGGAAGGCGACCGGCGGGCCGGCTCTTCCGCGACGACGAGATGGCGACCGCGGCGTTCGCCTGGCATCGGGTTCGCAGTATCAAGACCGCCCTGCGCGGGCTCGATGCCGAACGTGAGCACTTCGGCGAGGCGTTCGACGACCGCACGCTGTCCGTCCGTACGATGCGTTGGAGTGTGCTCAGTGAGGCAGCCGCCGTCGTCGGCGGGTGGGTACCGATTGCCGAACACAGGGCAGCCCTGGCTGTGATGGGTAGTGGCATACGCTCGGCATACTGGATGTGGCTTGAGGACGACGACCGGGCCATGGCAATCCTCCGCTGCGTGCTCGAGCAGGCCGCACGGAGTCGAACCTGGCGCACGAAGCCGGCGAAGGCGGCCCGCTTGGAGGCAAGGGCGGAGACGACGCCACGCGACTGGATCGAAGCCGCCGGCTGGCGTCGGTTGACCCCGCTGAATAGGGCCTTAGGGGAGTTTGCGCACGTCAAGGCGAACAGTCGGTGGTCGGGTGCTCGTACGTTGTTGACTCACTTTCAACGTGACGCCGACCCTGACGTGGCCGCCTTTACCGCCCGCGGGGCGGCGCTCGAGTTTGTCGCAATGCTCACAGCCATTGAGGTCGCGGAATCAGCCTCGGAGGTCTCGGAGGTGATCGCCAGCGTTCTAGCCGACGCATTCACCGACTTGGACCTGATGCCCGACCAGGCAACCTCACGCGCCGTCGACGAGCAGTTCAACTACATCTGGGCGCAGCAGATGACTGACCTAGGGGTATCCGACTTCGTCGGAACGAACGCCGCCGATGCCCCTGAGGCTCCAGTACAAGAGATGAGCTGAGTCTGGAGGCGAGCTGGGTATGACGTAGATGGCCGCGCTGGTCCGCCCTACACCGAGGCACGTACTTGCCGGTCGAGCGCTCAAGCCAAGCGGGAGCGCATGGACAGTTCGCCGCTAAGGCTGCGGCGTAGTGCTCAGGGGATGATGCGGATGGCGCTGAAGGGATCGTGCCTCCACATCTCAGTAAGATCCGAGCCCTCTGAGGCCGGGATCCGATGCGACGGACTGGCGGCATCGATGAGCGCATTCGCCAGCCGGGTGCACCCAGTCCTGACTTGGACGTGCATGCCGTCGCTGGTTTCGGCGGATAGCGCCGCGTCGATCCGCTTGCCAGTGCGTGCCTTGTCGGCACTGTCCAGGCGGCCCTGGTAGTCGCCCACCTTCTCATTGAAGGCATGCCAGCGCACGGGGTACAACTCGCCCTCGGCGTTGCGGAGGACATCCTCGCCGAACATGAACTCCATCGAGACAGCACGGCCGTTCACGTCCTCGGTGCCGGGTCCTGACGGGCCTAGAGTCGGATACCTGGTTCCATAGGGCACCTTTGGGAGGCAGACGATCACGATCTGCCCTGGCAGGTTGAGCTTGGAGAGTTGTGCGGCGGCCTCGCGACCCGCTGTGTCGTTGTCTAGGACTGCGATGATGCGGTTCATGACGCCCGCTGCGGCCATGCCCTTGGTGAGGGACACGACGCGGTCGGTTCCGCCCGGGGAACGCAGGTCGATGTCGAGGAACGTGAAGAGGTGGGCCACCTCCGGCGCGGCGATCTCCAGGGATCGATGAAGGCGACGCGCATCACTTGATCCCTCGGTGACGACGATGATGTCTCCGTCGGCAGCCACTGCGGCGGACATCCGTAGGCGCGCCGCGCGATGCGGGTGCTCGTTGGTCGTGATCCAGCCTCCCATCACGAGATCAGTGAGATCGAGTTTGACCTCCGTCGAGGCGCGTGTCCGGCATAGTGAGAGCGCCAGCGCAAACCTCGGGTCGTCGAAAGCTCCTCGCAACTCCTCCCATCGGCTATTGAGGAAGCATGCCTCAGGGTGTTCTCGTGGATCGAGGTGGGAACCCCAGCCGGCGGCTCGGCCAGAGCGGGTTGTCAACGCGGCGGTAATTGCGGCACCATTCGGATACATCGCTGCGCCCTCCTGCCATAGGGTTGGCGGTTGGCGCTCATCCTCCGAATCGTCGAAGAACGCTGTGCTCAGTTGGCGGACCCAGTTGGAGGAGAATCCTTGGAGTTCCAGGCGCTTTCGCAAGACCCCGGCGGGCGCTGAGTAGACCATCAGGCCGATTTGCCATGGCAAGGGCGGCCCAACGGGCGCAGGTGTGTCGGCGGTCTGGTTCTCGTCCTCGGCGAATGCTCTGAGCTTCGCAGGATCGAGATAGCGGTCCTCGTCAGTGAAGAGGAGCATCAGCTCGTCGGGTACGTGGTTCTTCCCCCACACCGGGGCGGCCTGCCCGCCAACGTCGACACTCCACCAGGATCCCATCCGCCAAACCCTAGCTGCGAGACGGTCTGCGACGGTGCCGAACGCCACTGCTGGCTCTGCGACAATTCCGCTATGCCAGAGAAGACTGTTCAGGAGGTCGACCGACGCCTCGTCAGATGGGCCCACACGTGGGCCGCAGCCGCGTCCGAGACGTACGAGACCATCGAGTCCATCTCCATGGTCGAGTCGCCTGCAACGGCGATCGGGCGCCGCGATGCGATGACGATGGTCCTTATCGATGCCGTGCGCAACGTCGTGCGCGGGGCCGAGTTGGCCGTTGGAAAGGACAGCGAGATCGTGCAGCGCTTCAACGAGGGGAACCCCGGCCTCAAGGACCTCCGCGACAGGTTCGAACACTACGAAGACTACGTCAGGGGTACCGGCGATAAGCAGCGCATGGGCAGACGGCGTGGGGGCAAGCCATTGGAGCTCGAAGCGGAGGGGATCCGGGTCGCGGCATCGAGCGGGGGTGGTCTCGAGGGCCACCTGGTGCACGTGGTCGTGATCGAGCGCGATGAGAACAACGAGGTGGTAGAGGTCGTCTACGAGGCACCATCCAGGACGGTCGCTGTGGCGGTTCGCTACCTGGCTCGCGATCTGCTCAGGGCCGCCGGAATGCTCGACGAGAACCACCTCGCGTCCTGCGAAATCTGTGCCGCTCCGGACGAAATCTGAACGGCACCGTCGCTCGGAGGTGTCGTTCGTGGCACGGCCTCGGTACCCGCAAGCGCGCATCGTTGAAATGTGGAAAGACCTCGGAGAGATCGGTGATCGCCCTCACGTTCGCGTCGCCGCTGAGCAGGGCCTTCTCAACTGCGACGCGGACCTGGGGCCATGCAAGGGCTTCGAGATGCACAACTGGAAGTAGGGATCTGGAACCGATTCGGGCAGCCCTCGGGCCGCTGCTGAGGTCGTGGCATCCACGGCGGCCCGTTAGCGTCATCCTTGGCGGAGTCGAGTGGTTTCAGGAGAAGGTGCAGCGCTCCGTCCACAGACCACTAGTGCGTGCAACCTACTTTTCGCAGCTTGCTCGACACGCCCGGGATCGCGCAGGGTACAGCGGCGTGTCCGCGCAGTCTGCGTTGCACGTCGACATGTTGTCGACGTGCGGCCTACTTTGTACCTTCCTCCATCATCTGTCTCTTACCGCCATCATCGGAGCCTCTGAAGGTAGTGCTGGCGCACGTACGGGCCGGCTGAGGTCCCCGATGTCGCGGCTGGGTCTCATCGATAGCGAACGCCACAGGCACCCGCTGCCTGAGGGCGTCCACGGTCTCCCAAGGTGATGATCTGCTTCGACGAGTTCATCCGCGGGGCAACGACCGGGCCAGGACGGCCGCTGCGAGTGCGAGCGCTACGAGCACCGCTCCCACCTGGTGGAACGCGGCGAGTGCCGCACCGCTGTCTGCGCCTGTCGCGACCATCGAGCCGAGGATGCCTACTCCGACCGCACCGCCGAGCCGCTGGGTGATGTTGTACAGGGTGTTGCCGTCGGCAAGGTCGCTCTCGCCGAGTGGCGCAAGGAAAGCGGCGAGCAGCGGCGTCGTGACGAATCCCGCAGCGAGGGCGCGGCCGCACAGCATGATCGCGGTGACCCATAACGGTGTGTCGTGCGTGAGCAGCAGCATCACGCCACTTGACACGGCGAGCGCGATGAACCCGAGCGTCACCAGGGTTCGCAGTGGGATGTGTGCCGAGATGCGCTGACCCAGCGCAGTTCCCAGGCCCATGACGATGCCCTGGGGGATCAGGGCGAGCCCCGTGGCAAGAGCGGTGTGTCCTTGCACCTGCTGGGTGAACACCGGTATCAGGAACACGGTTCCGAAGGCGATGATCGAGGCGAGCACCTGGAGCACCAGCGCGAGGAGCGACTGACTGCTACGGACGACGTCGAGGCGTACCGGCGGGTCCTTGCGCCGGGACGCGGTTCTGACGTACGCGGCGAGCAGCCCGATCCCTGCGACGACCAGCGTCAGCGGTGCGGGACTGCCCCATCCACTGGCGGAGCCGCGCGTGGCCCCGAGGAGCGTGGTCACCAGGCCGGCCGACAGCACGAGGAACCCGATCGCGTCGAACCGGGCCTCTGCCCTGGCCCGCGTTCCGAGGTGGCGCAGGCGCGATGCGAGCAGCAGTCCGGCCGCGCCCACCGGTACGTTGACCAGGAAGACCCACCGCCACCCTCCGGCGCCGATCAGAAGGCCTCCGAGCGACGGTCCGAGGGCGGGAGCAAGGAACAGCACCACGGCGGCCGAGATGGGGACCTTGCCACCGCTCAGGCCGTCCTTGCCCATCAGGATGCTCAATGCCAGCGGGACCAGGGGAGCACCGACAAAGCCCTGCACGACCCGAGCGGTGACGAGCAGCTCGATGCTCGGGGCCACGGCGCACACGGCGGAGGTGGCGACGAACAGCGCCATGCTGACCAGGTAGACGCGCATCGTGCCGAAGCGGCGTGAGGCGTACGCGGTCAGTGCCAGCCCTACGGCGAGGGACAGCAGATAGCCGGAGACGACCCAGTGGACCGTGTCGAGCCCGGCGCGGAGGTCTTGGGCGATGTCCGGGACAGCGACGTTGACGATGCTCGAGTCGAGCATGCTGAGGGAAGGGCCGATGAGCAGTCCGTAGCGTGCGGCTCGGCCGATCCTCGTGGCACCGGGGCGTGTGTCCGCGCCGTCGACGGTCACGACCGTTCCGCTTCGTTGCGCAGGTCGTCGAGCCAGCGCAGCTCCTGGGAGAGGCGATCGACGAGCTGTTCCTGTGCACGGCGTCGCCATGGCAGGGCCGGGTCCCGCGGGGCCTCGGCCAGGAGGCCCTGTACCTGAGCGAGCGCGTTCTCGACGATCTGCCGTCGCACTCCCAGGACGCCGAGGCGCGACGGTACCGGGAGCTCGTCGAAGAAGCTGACGCGGAGCAAGAACTCCTCGTCGTCGCTCGCCAGCTCGCGCGGCAAGGTGGACACGAGGTCGTGAAGCATGCCGCGGCCAGTCTCGGTGATGGCGTAGACGTTGCGCGCCGGGCGCCCTTCCTGCTGCTCGACAGACTTGGTCACCGCGCCGTCGCGCTCCAGCTGCTTGAGGGCCGGGTAGAGCGAGTTGTTGTTGACCGGCGCGATCGACGGGCGCCGTATCCGGCTCTTGAGCTCGTAGCCGTGGGCCGGGCCGTTCCGCAGGACGCTCAGGGCGTAGATCTTGATCGTCATACGTCCAGGCTAACCTAGGTTAGCCTGGACGATGCGCACGAGCTGCTCGTGCGGCGGTGCCTGGCCTGCTCAGGCGGGGGCGTGGTCGTCCAGCGCGCTGAGCGCGTTGAGGGTGCGCGGGTAGCCCACGTAGGGCAGCAGCTGGGTGATGACGGCCAGCAGAGTGGTGCGGTCGTTCCCGACGTTGAGGTTGGCGCGGACGTGGCCGGCGACCTGGGGGTCCGCACCCCCGAGGGCGATCAGCATGGCGAGGGTGAGCAGCTCGCGGGTGGGCACGTCGACCCCGCCGCGGGTGTAGTGGTCGCCGAAGCAGTTCGCGGACAGGTACCGCTGGATGTGCTGCTCGTCCTCCGGTGCGTTCGCGTACATCGCGTCGACGGCGTCCGCGCCGACGATCTGCTTCTGTACCGCGAGCCCGGCCTCCGTGCGGGTGCCCGGCGTCGTCGTCGACTGGCCGGGCAGCGGCAGGCTCACACCGCGGTCGGTCAGGAGCGTGTTCGTCGCGTGCAGGAAGTCGAGCACGCGGCCCATGCCGACGTACGGCACCGCCTGGTAGACGACCTCCTTGACCTCGACCGGCGTGACGCCGACGGTCAGCGCGGCGCCCGCCATCGCGCGGAACTCGTGCACGGCACCGCAGGCGATGAGCGCGGCGAGCTTGACCATGAGCCTGGTGCGCGCCGGCAGGGGAGCATCGCGCTGCACCTCGTCGAACGCGAAGTTGTCGAAGGACTCGACGAGCTCGGGGTCGGTCCGGGCGAGCGTCGAGACGTGGTCGGGGAACAGCTCGTCGTGGTGGGCGCGTGCGGTCGGCGTGGGAGCCATGACCACTCCTCGGGGCGGGGTCGGGGACACAGAGGTGGAGGAGGGTGGGCGCCGGGACGCCCACCCTCGGTGGTCAAGGCCGCAGCGCGACCTTGAGGGACTCGCGGGAGTCCATGAGGCGGTAGGCCTCGGCGACGTCCTCGAGCGGCAGGGTCGCGTCGAACACCCTGCCCGGGTCGATCTCCCCGGCGAGGACCTGGGTGATCGCGGCCTCCTGGTATGCCCGGACCGGGGCTGGGCCGCCGGCGAGGCGTGCGTTCTTCCCGAACAGGGACCCGAACCCGACGGGGGCGTCCTCGTACTGGGGGACGCCGACGCGGGAGATGATCCCGCCGGGGCGCACGACGCCGTAGGCCTGCTCGTAGGCGGGCATGTGGCCCACGGCTTCGAGCACGGCGTGCGAGCCTTCGCCTCCGGTGAGGTCCATGACCTTGCCGATGCCCTCGGCGCCACGCTCCGCGACGACGTCGGTCGCGCCGAACTCGCGCCCGAGGTCGGTGCGCGCGGCGTGGCGGCCCATGAGGATGATCCGCTCCGCGCCGAGCTGCTTGGCGGCGAGCACGGCGGACAGCCCGACAGCGCCGTCGCCGATCACGGTGACGATCTGGCCGGGCCGGACCTGTGCCATGTGCGCTGCGTGGTAGCCGGTCAGGTACACGTCGGACAGGGTGAGCAAGGAGTTCAGCAGTCCCTCGTCGGCGGTCGCCGGATCGACGTCGGGGACGACGACGAGGCTGCCGTCGGCCAGCGGGATGCGGGCGAGCTCGGCCTGGAGACCACCGGTCTCGCGGGAGCCGTACCATCCACCGTGCACGCAGGAGGTCTGGAATCCCTCACGGCAGAACACGCAGGTGTTGTCGGAGAACGCGAACGGGGCGATGACGAAGTCGCCCTTCTTGACGTTCGTCACGGCGCTGCCGGTCTCCTCGACGACTCCGATGAGCTCGTGGCCCATCGGGTTGCCCTGGGTCGAGCCGCGCATGGAGTGGTAGGGGTGCAGGTCCGACCCGCAGACGCAGGCCCGCACGACGCGCACGACGGCGTCGGTGGGCTGCTGGAGGACGGGGTCGGGGACGGTCTCGATGCGGACGTCTCCGGCGCCGTACATGAGTGTTGCTCGCATGAGGTGGTGCCTCTCGGTGGTGCGGGGATGGTTCAGGGAAAGCGGTGGTTCAGCGGCGCCGCGCCGCGGGAGTCAGCTCGTGCGCGCCGTAGCTGTCGTCGTCGGGGTTGACCGTGACCCCCGGGGCGACGAGCTCGTCGATCCTGTCGAGGACGTCGTCGCCGAGCGTGACGTCCAGGGCAGGCAGGTACGACTCGAGCTGCTCCGTCGTGCGAGGGCCGACGATCGCGGACGTGACCCCCGGATGACGGATCGCCCAGGCGATCGACATCTCGACGAGCGACATGCCCGCCTGCTCGGCGAGCAGGGCGAGCTCCTCCACGACGTCGAGCTTGCGCTGGTTGGCCGGGCTGCTCATGTCGAAACGGGCACCGGGCCGCGCGCTCGACGTCGGGGCGGACGCGGCGCCCTTGCGCCACCGGCCCGACAGCCACCCACCGCTCAGGGGGCTGTACGTCAAGGTCCCCATGCCGTGGCGCTGCACGACGGGCAGGACGTCCTCCTCGATGCCGCGGACGAGGATCGAGTACGGCGGCTGCTCGGTGACGAAGCGCTCGAGGTGCCGCTCCCGGGCCGCCCACTGGGCCTCGACGATCTGCGACCCGGAGTACGAGGACGAGCCGATGTAGCGGACCTTGCCCTGGCGGACCAGGTCGGTCAGGGCGCCGAGGGTCTCGGTCACGTCCGTGCCGGGGTCGGGCCGGTGCACCTGGTACAGGTCGATGTGGTCGGTCTTCAGCCGCCGCAGGGAGCTCTCGACCTCGCGCACGATCCACCGGCGCGATCCGCCCCGGTGGTTCGGGTCGTCGTCCATCGGCATGAAGAACTTGGTCGCGAGAAAGACCTCGTCCCGGCGCCCGGCAATCGCGTCGCCGACGATCTCCTCCGAGACCCCGGTGGAGTACACGTCAGCGGTGTCGATGACGTTGATGCCGGCATCGAGCGCGCGGTGGATGATGCGGGTCGCGTCCTGGCGGTCGTCGTTGCCCCACGGGCCGAACATCATGGCACCGAGGGTCAGGGGGCTGACCCGGACGCCGGTGCGTCCGAGCGGGCGGTACTGCATGGTTGGCTCCTTCGTGCGGTGAGGCTCGGTGGTGCTGCGGCTGCTGGTGCTCAGGCTTCGGGGATCTCGCGGCCGAAGGTCTCGAGCGTGACGGCCGCGGGGTCGGGACCGCCGCGGACGCCCGTGTCCAGGGCGTCGATCGCGGCCAGCTCGTCGCCCGTGAGCTCGAAGTCCGTGACGGCGAAGTTCTCCGCGATGCGCGCGGGGGTGACGGACTTGGGGATCGCGGAGCGGCCCTGCTGCAGGTGCCAGCGCAGCATCACCTGCGCGGGCGTCCTGTCGTGCGCGGCGGCGATCTGGCCGATCGTCGGGTCCGCGAGGGTGCTACGACGCTCCTCGCCGTAGCCGGGGTAGAACGTGATGCCGCCGATCGGCGACCACGCCTGGGTGAGGATGTCGTGCTCGGCGTGCAGCTCCTGGAGGTCCTTCTGCTGGAAGTAGGGGTGGACCTCGATCTGGTTGACGGCCGGGACCACGGTGGTGGCCTCGAGCAGGGACGTCAGGTGGTCGGGCATGAAGTTGCTGACGCCGATCGCCCGGACCTTGCCGTCGGCGAGCAGCGTCTCCAGTGCCTTGTAGGCCTCGATCGTCAGGTCGAACCGGCTCGGCAGCGCCTGGTGCAGGATCAGCAGGTCGATGGTCTCGATCCCGAGCTTGCCGGCGGACTTGTCGAACGCGTGCAGCGTCGCGTCGTAGCCGTAGTCGCTGATCCAGACCTTCGTCTCGACGAAGATCTCGTCACGCTCGAGGCCGGATCCGGCGATCGCGCGGCCCACCTCGCGCTCGTTGCCGTAGGCGGCGGCGGTGTCGACGTGCCGGTAGCCGGTACGCAGCGCCTCGGTGACCACGTCGACGGTCTCCTGTGGGGGCGTCTGGAAGACGCCGTACCCGAGGGCAGGCATCTTCGTGCCGTCGTTCAGCGAAAGAGTGGGGATCGGGTTCGTCGTCATGCCTTTCACGCTAGGAGGTGTCCGCCGGATGAGGCAGGTTCTGCTGGTACCCCGCTCAGGAGAGCCTGGGGCGCGGGGGAGGACGAGGAGGACGGCGGCCAGCGGTGCGGCGCCGAGGAGGACCGCGCCGACGCTCTCGCGAGCGGGCGGGGAGTCCTGGGTGTTCCGGGTACCGGCAGAACCTCCCAGAAGCAGGGCGTCGGCCGTACCGTCGAAGGCATGGACCTGAAGGCCGAGACCCGCGAGTTCCTCACCAGTCGGCGGGCGCGCATCACCCCCGAGCGCGCCGGCCTGCCCGCCTATGGCGGCAACCGACGTGTACCGGGCCTGCGCCGTGAGGAGGTCGCGATGCTCGCGGGGGTCAGCGTCGACTACTACACGCGCCTCGAGCGCGGGAACCTGGGCGGCGTGTCCGAGGAGGTCCTCGAGGCGCTGTCCCAGGCGCTGCAGCTCGACGAGGCCGAGCACCACCACCTGTTCGACCTCGCCCGCTCGGCGAACCAGTCCGGGGCTGCCCGATCACGCGCCAGGCGCACCTCGGCCCCCGTCCTGCGCCCGGCGGTGCAGCGGATCCTGGACGCGATGGACGGCGCGCCGGCGTTCGTACGGAACGGTCGGCTCGACGTGCTCGGGGCGAACATGCTGGGCCGGGCCCTGTACGCGCCCATCTACGAGTCGCCCGAGCGGATCGCGAAGAGGCCGGTCAACAGTGCCCGGTTCCAGTTCCTCGACCCGGAGGCGGCCCAGGCGTTCTGGGGGGACCGGTACGACCGCATCGCGCACGACGCGGTCGCGATCCTGCGTGCCGAGGCGGGCAAGAACCCGTACGACACCGCGCTCACGGCGCTCGTCGGCGAGCTGTCGACACGCAGCGAGGACTTTCGTCGACTGTGGGCGTCGCACGACGTGCGGCTCCACCGCACGGGCACCAAGGTCTTCCATCACCCGGCCGTCGGCAGGCTCGAGCTCGACTACGAGGCGCTGGTCCTGCCCGCGGACGACGGGTTGCAGCTCAACGTGTACACCGCGGTCCCCGGGTCCCCGTCGGACGACGGGCTCAAGCTCCTCGCGTCCTGGGCCGCGACCCGCGAGCACGAGGAGCGCCCCGCCCGCTCCACGTCCACGTCCACGTCTCGAGGAGAAGAACGCTGATGCGTGTCCTGCCGCAGACCCCCACGACGAGGAACCCGCCCGCGCAGTTCACCGGGGACGTCTGGCTCGACATGGTCGTCAGCCCGCAGGACGGTGACCAACGCACCGTCGTCGGGCGCGTTCGCTTCGCCCCTGGTGCACGCACCGCCTGGCACGTCCACGCCCGCGGTCAGTTCCTCCACGTCACGTCCGGTGTCGCGCTGGTCGGTACCCGTGACGGCGTGGTCGTGCAGGCTCTGCCCGGCGAGACGGTGTACTGCCCTGCGGATGAGCAGCACTGGCACGGCGCTGCCCCTGACTCGTTCATGGAGCACCTCGCGATCTCGGAGGGCGCCGACGACCCGGTCCGGAGCACGACCTGGCTCGAGCACGTCACCGACACGGAGTACGCCGCCCGACGAACTGGGCGGTGACCCTCCCGCGGCCGTTGACCGCACTGCGATCTGCGCTGCACGCCGACGTGGCGTGACCGGTCGCCCGCTGAGGGACTCGTCTCGCGTTCCCCGCTGCCCGTCGATACGGTGACGTGAAGACGTCGGGTTCCGTCGTACGGGGGGCCTCGAACCGGTGCTGGTCGACGAGCGGGTGGGTCAGAGATGTCCAACGTCAGGCTGAGCGTTCACGAGGGTCGGTCACGCCTGGGGCGAGGACTCGTCGTCCTGGCCCTGGTCGCCGCTTCCACGCTCTCGGGCTCGGGCGCGTGGGCCGTCGACGACGTCGCCCCGGCGGACGGGGCGACGGAGCAGCCTGCCGTCGGAACCCCGGGCCCCACGGATCCCGCAGGGCTCGGGACGGACGCGAGCACACCGGCACCCGAACCGGCCGCCGCTGTCGATGCGCCTGCGCCCCAGCCCAGGGACACGCAGCAACCCGTCCCGGGGAGCATCGCGGAACCCTCGGGCACGCAGGCGCCCGAGAGCGTGACGAAGCTCGGACCCGCCGCGCGCATCTCCGAGCCCGGGCCCGCGTCCGAGGCCGAGGCGGTGTCGGCCGAGCCGGACGAAGCCGTCGTTCTCGCCGATCCGATCGTGGTCAACCCCGCCAACAGCGTCGCCATCGCCTGGGTCGGCGGCGACACCCAGCCTCCGACGCTGGTCACCCTCCAGGCGGCACTGAACGCGGCGGCGGCCGGGGACACCGTGCACGTCGTCGAGGGCACCTTCACCTTCACGGGCACGCTCACCGTCCCGCGCAACGTCACCGTGACCTCGGCGACGCCGTCGCAGATCGTCGCCCTGTGGTCCGTCACCGGGGGAGGACTGACGACCACCAACCTGACCCTCTCGCCGAACCTGGCCAACCGGTCGGTCGTCACCGTGACCGGGACGGGTGCAGCGCTGACGGGACTGACGATCACCAACCCTGCGGCGCTGAACTCGGTCACGGGCATCAACCTCACGGGGACCACGGGGGTCACGATCACCGGGCTCACCGTGACCGCCGCGACGGGCGTGGTCAACGCGATCAACGCCGCCAGCGCCACCGGGGTCACCGTCAGCGGCTCGACCATCACCGGCGCCGCCCGTGCCTACGCCCAGACCCCCGCCCAGACCGGGGCGGGTGTGCAGATGACCGACGTGACGGTGACCGGGGCGACCGCCAACGCCGTCAACACCGGCGCCACCACAGGGGCCACCTTCACACGCGTGACCATCGCCGGGACGGCCATCGCGAACCGGACCGTCGCGGCGATCGATCTCCAGGCGTCGACAGGTGTCGTGATCACCACCGCTAGCCTGACCGGGTATCCGGTGGGGGTGAGCACCGCGGTCACGACCACCGGTGCGGGCCCCGTCATCACCGGCTCGACCATCACGACGACGCCCGTCGGCGTCGCGGCGACCTTCGGGATCATGACCGGAGCGACGACCGGTGCGCGCATCGAGGACACGACCTTGACCGGCAACGGCATCCGTAACAGCGTCGGGCTCGACCTGGCCGGCTCGACCGGAGCCGTGGTCTCGAGGATCGTCGTGACGGACTTCGGCTACGGGGTGCGCACGCTCGGTACGACGACGGGGGTCGGGATGATCGCCACCGACGTGACGGTGACGGGCGCGATCGACGCCGGTGTGTCCATCGGCTCGACCGCCGGCGCGGTCCTGACCGACGTCCACGTGACCGGCACGATGTTCGGCAGCTCCGTCGGCATCGACCTGTCGGTCTCCCAGGGTGCGACCGTGGTGCGGCCGGTCACCGACGCGTTCGTCACGGGCATCATGTCGCGTACCGACGGCACGTTCCGCAAGGACATCCCCGGCGCCAGCATCGCCGACGCCGTCATCTCGGGAGGCAACGGCATCTCCCTGAACAACAACGGTGGCGCGAGCATCACGAACGCCACGATCGACGCCACGGGCAGTGGTGTCTACGGGCGCTACGTCAGCGACCTGAGCATCGACACGATCACGATCACGGGACATGCCGGCACGTCCTACCAGAACGGGACCAACGGCGTTCGGACCTACTTCTCGGAGGGCGTCACCGTCACGGACGCGACGATCACCGGTGGCTCGACCGGTGTCTACCTGGACATGACGTACGACGCGATCCTGACCCGCCTCACGGTGTCGGACGAGACCTGGTACGGCATCTACTCCGAGTCGGCCACCGGTCTCGAGCTGCGCGACAGCACCTTCGCGGGCAACGTCGGCATCGCCAACCTGACGATCAACCCGACCGAGTCGAGCACCGAGGACCTGACGCAGATCAGCCGGGACGTCGTCTTCGCGGACAACGTCTTCGCGGACAACGTCACCGGCGTCTACCTGCCGCTCGGGTTCCGCGGCTTCACCTTCGAGCGCAACGTCGTGACCGGTACCAACACCTACGTCGTGCAGATCACCCCCGCGCACGACGTCACGGTCCGCGACAACGACATCGCGTTCACGGCCACCAGCCCGGCGTTCGGGGCCGCGGTCCGCGTCGTGCCGTACTACGCCAACCTCGGCGAGACCGGCTCGCACTCGTCCTCGGGGCTGAGCGTGGTGGGCAACGACTTCACCGGGACCGGCCCGTTCGTCCAGGTCGGTTCGCTCGACGGTGAGGACTTCGGAGAGGTGGGCGTCCCCGGGCCGACCCCGCTGCCGGAGCCGGAGCCCGAGCCGGAGACCGGTCCCGGTCCCGAAGCGCTGGCGGAAGCAGTCCTCCCGCTCGTGGACCCGCCGCCGCTCGGCAGCACCTCCTCCGCCTGGCGTGCGATGACCGACACCGCACAGGTCGTCGGCAACGTCTTCCCCGCCGACTCGACGGCGATCCGGACGTTCGGCAACGCCATCGTCGGTGACGACACGGACACCACCGCGGACCACGAGAGCGACATCGCCGGGGCGCTGGTCGCCGTGGATGCCAGGGACCAGGGCGACCCGAACGACTGGGGCTCGCCGTGCAGGGCGACCGGGAACCTGGACGGCGTCGAGGTGTACGCGGGCGGGGGAGCGCGCGTCGAGCAGGTCGCCGCCGCGCCGGCGCTCTACCCGCGCAACTGCATCGACCTGACGATCACGGAGGTGCTCGCGGACGCCCCAGCCGGCACGTTCGCCACGGGCGACGAGGTCACCTGGACCCTCGCCCCGCACAACGACGGGCTGCTGACGGCCCCGGCCGGGTGGACCGTCACCCAGCTCTTGCCCGACGGCGTCGAGCTGGTCTCCTTCACGGGGAGCGGCTACTCCTTCGCCGGCCTGGTCGCGACCGCCGATGCAGAGCTGCCCGTGGGTGCCGACGGCCCGGTCCTGACCGTGGTCGTGCGCATCACCGCCGTCGTGGACACCGACACGACCATGAAGAACGTGGCCTACGTCGCCCCGCTCGGCGAACCCGACGCGACCGACCTGGACGGCGACGGGTTCGCCGACGTCATCGCCGAGATCGCCAACCCTCTGGTCGTACCGACGCTCGACACGGACACGGGCGCCAGCCCCACCAACAACGACACCGAGGGCGTGTGGACCGTCGCCGCAGCGGTGGTCCCGCCGGAGCCGGAGCCGGAGCCGGAGCCGGAACCGACACCGGCACCGACGCCAGGACCCTTGCCGGCACCTGGCCCCGTCGTGGCGCCGTCCACCACGGCGGGGTCCCCCACGGCCGCCCGGCACCTCCCGGCGACCGGTGCGGACGTCGGCCCCCTGGCAGCGCTCGCGTGCGCCCTCGTCCTCAGTGGCTCGGCCGCAGCCACCCTTGCCCGCAGACGCCGGGTCGTGAGGCACGCCCGGCGTTGACGAGGCAGATGTCGGCCGCCGAAGTGCAGCGGCAGGACACCGGCACCGGCACCGGGCCAGCGGTCGCGCCCGAGGGGGGTCGCTTCAACGCATCAGCAGCTCGCGCAGCTCGGCGGTGATGCGCTCGGGCGACTCCTCGGCCATGAAGTGCCCCGCATCGAGGGTCTTGTGGACGAGGTCGTCCGACCAGGCGGACCAGAGGGCCTGCGCGTCGTAGCCGAGCTCGGCGCCCCAGTCCTGCTGGATCACGAGCGTCGGCATCGTCAGCCGCACGCCGGCCACCTGGTCCTCGCGGTCGTGCTCGACGTCGATCCCCGCCGACGCGCGGTAGTCGGCCACGATCGACGGGATCGCCTCCCTGGACGCGCGGAGGTACTCGGCCCGGTACTCGGCGGGGATCGCTTCCGGGGCCGAGGTCCAGCCGTCGAGGAACGAGGCGAAGAACGCGTCGGCGGCCCCGGCGATCATCGGCTCGGGGATGCCCGCTGGTTGTGCCATGAGGTAGAGGTGCCAGGCGACCTTGGCGTCCGCGCCACGCAGGACGTCCCACATGTCGAGCGTGGGCAGCACGTCGAGCGACGCGAGGTGGGTGACGGCGTCGGGGTGGTCGAGGCCGGCCCGGATCGCGACGAGGGCGCCGCGGTCGTGGCCGGCGAGCGCGAACTGCTCGAAGCCGAGCGCGCGGGTGACCGCGACGACGTCGGCGGCCATCGTGCGCTTCGAGTAGGTGTGCTCGTCCGCCTCCGCCGGCTTGTCGCTGGCTCCGTAGCCGCGCAGGTCGGGGCAGATCACGGTGTGGTCGGAGGCGAGCTCGGCTGCGACGTGACGCCACATCAGGTGCGTCTCCGGGAAGCCGTGCAGCAGCACGAGCGGGGAGCCGCTCCCGCCGACGGCGACGTTCAGGGTGACGTCTCCGGCTCCGCGCAGTCGTCGGGTCGCGAATCCTGGGATGGACAGAGTCATGACGACTCCTTTCGTTCGGTCTTCAGGTCGTCCGGTCCCTCCAGCCTCGTGTCTCTCGATCAGCAACGGATCAGCACGCTGCGTGCGCGTACGGTGGACGGATGCGCCGTCCGCCACACGCCGAACCGCCGCGCACCGTGGCTCTTCGCGTTCTCGGTCCGACGGACGGGACCCTTGCCGACGGCACGTCGCTCGCCCTCCGAGGCCCGCGGCACAGGGCGTTGCTCGGTCGGCTCGTCGTCGCCCGTGGGCGCCCGGTCTCCGTCGCCGACCTGTCGCTCTCGCTGTGGGGCGAGGACCCGCCGTCGGGCGCGACCGGAGCGATCCGCACGTTCGTCGGCGACCTGCGGCTCGCGCTCGAACCGGATCGGCCGCCGCGTCGGCCCGCGCGCATCCTCACCACGGCGGGCGACGGCTACGCGCTCCTGCTCCCCGACGACGTGATCGACAGCCGCAGGTTCGAACGGGCCACCGGTCGCGCGGCAGGCCTCACGCCCCGCGAGGCGGAGCGCTCGCTCGCTGCCGCGCTCGGGCTGTGGCGCGGCACGCCCTACCCGGAGGCGGGCGACGCGACCTGGGCCGTCGAGGAGCGCGAGCTCCTCACCGGGCTGCGCGACGATGCGGTCGAACGTCGCGCTGCGGCTCTCCTCGCCCTCGGCCGACCCGACGAGGCCGTGCCGACCCTGCGCTCGCTCCTCGCACGCTCACCTCTTCGTGAGCGGGCGTCGCTGGTGCTCGCCCGCGCTCTCGACGACTCCGGACGGGCGGCCGAGGCCCTCGAGGCGATCGACGCCGTCAGGGGACGTCTCGCCGCCCTGGGGCTCGAGCCGTCGCGCGAGCTCGACGGGTTGCGGACGAGCATCCTCCGCCATGAACGGCCACGAGAGGACGTGGACCCGTTCGCTCGTGTCGCCGAGGCCTCGGCACGCATCACCGACGCCCACTCCCGCCTGCGCCTCGAGTCCACGGTGGGCCTGCTCCGCACCCTGGCGGTGTCGGGCAGCACCGGTCTCGTGGAGGCGCGCGAGCAGCGCTCCGAGATCGTCGACGCCGTGGACGGGCTCGGCGATCCCGCCCTCGCGGCGCGCGTCATCGGCGGGTTCGACGTCCCGAGCATCTGGCCGCGGTCCGACGACGAGGGCGCGTCGGCCGCCGTCGCCGCAGCGGCCCTGCGTGCCCTCGAGGAGCTCGGTCCGGAGGCGCTGACCGCGCGTGCGCGCCTCCACGCCGTCGTGGCCGTCGAGCTCCGCGGGACGCGCACGAGGACGGGGCGTGCGTCTGCCGTCGAGGCCGTGCGGATCGCGCGCGAGCTCGGCAGCGCCGAGCTGCTCTGCTTCGCCCTGAGCGCCGCGGTCGTCCAGTGCTGCCACAGGCCTGGGCTCGCCGCCGAGCGCGACGGGCTCGCGGCCGAGGTCGTCGACCTCGCACGACGCAACGACCTGCCGACGTTCCACCTCCACGGTCTCCTCGTCCGCATGCAGTCCGCCACCGCGCTCGGCGACCTCGGCGAGGCGGCCTCGCTCGCGTCGGCGGTCGACGCACTCGCGGACCGTCATGAGCGCCCCCTGGCCCGGGTCTTCACCCGCTGGAACGCAGCCGCTCGGGCCGCCGCCCGACATGAGCACCCGGCAGAGGCCCGCTACCGCGAGGCCGCTGCACGTCTCGACGACGCGGGCATGCCCGGTGTCGCCGAGGGACTTCTGCCCCTCGCCCTCGTCGGCGTCCGCGGCGACGAGACGCGGCTCGACGACCTGTTCGCGGGTGCCTACGACCCGTGGCTCGCGCCGCTCCGTCACGCCCGGGCGGGCGAGACGGCCGCTGCGGCCACGCTCCTGGACGACGTCCCCGATCCTCCGGCGGGCCTTCTCCTCGAGGCGCTGTGGAGCCTCGTGGCGGACGCGGCGAGGCTGGCCGGGCATCCGCAGGCGACCGAGAGGTCGCGCGAGGCGCTCGGGCCCGCGCGGGGCGAGCTCGCGGGCGGTGCGACGGGGATGTTCACGCTCGGCCGGGTGGCCGACCGCCTCTCGTAGGGTCGGTCCGTGGAACGGAGGACGCTGGGGGGCGCAGCGAGCGACCCGCTCCGCGATCAGATGTTGAGGACCTCGCCGAGCGGGACCCGGCTGATTCTGACGAGCCAGAAGCCGACGGCCCCGACGGGGACGGTGACCGCGAAGATGCCCCACGCAGGTGGGTCGCCGTCGGTGACGAGCAGCCAGACCGCTGCCGCCGCGAACAGGGCGGTGAAGGCCGCCCCTGCCAGGAACAGGAGCGCACCGATCAGTGCGACGAAAGGTCGTTCCTTGGGCGTGGACATCCGTACGGTCCCTCTCTCGATCGTCGGTTCGGTCACCTGCCCGCAGGAGCGGCCTCGGGGCAGAGCGGGCGTCCCACGGTAGTGGGTTTCCGTGGCGCCCGGCGACGCGTGCTGTTCGTCGTCGGACGAGGCGCCCTGCGTGCACGCGTCAGGAGGGGAGGTCCCGCAGGTAGGCCTCGGACGTGGTGCACATCTCGGACAGGAAGGCCTCGAAGGCTTCGGCGGTCGTCTGCACCCCGGGGGTGGAGTGCAGGGTGACGATGCGCCGGTCGGAGTGGATGCGGCTCCGCACGATGTGGCCGGTCTCGCGGACCAGGCCGCGGCCGCGAAGGACCCGGGGACGGCCGGGGCTGCGCACCTCTGACAGTGTGCGGCCTCGGCATGGTGGGGCGCCCGCCACGAGCCGTGCCGCACGTCGAGAGAAGTAATCCCAGTGCCCGACGGCGGCGATTTGGTTGGAGG